>NZ_JARAVO010000409.1:0-4027 GCF_033792805.1 Streptomyces sp. PA03-1a | reverse complement strand
CTCCCGCCCCCCACGCAAGGACCCGCATGTCCCCGTCGACCACCGCCAACTTGGCGGTGGTCGACGGGGACATGCGGGTCCTTGCGTGGGGGGCGGGAGCTTTTGGAGGTTCCTACGACTGAAACCGGCCAGTCTCGGACCGTTTCAGTATGAACATATGAGCGTCCCAAACGCTATCTCCGCGCGTAGACCTCCCGGGACCACTGGGTACGCTGTGCGGTATGAGCAGCAGCAGCCACAGCAAGGGGACGACCGGGTTGCGCGAGGCGCCGGCACCTCTGGAGGCGAACGACGTCGCGACCGTCACCGTCGGGACGGTCATCTGGTTCGCGCTCTTCCTCGTCCAGCTCCCCTTCTACGGCTGGTACGCCGACCACGGCCACGCCTGGTGGATCTGGACCTGCCTGGCCGGCGGCGGCCTCGGGCTCATCGGCCTCTGGTACGTGCGCGCCCGCCGGGACGCCATCCGGCGCTCCCGCGCCGCGGAGGACGCCGCACAGGACTGAGCCGGGGCCCGCGGGTTCCGCGGGCCCGGATCCCCGGTCTCCGGCTCCGGATCCGTACCCCCGGCGGCTACGCCCCCGGTCGTACGGCGCCCCGGAGATGTCCCCGAGAGCGACGGCCCGCCGCGCCGTCGGCGCCGCCCCCCACGTACCGTCGAAGCCATGACGGAACGCACGCAGCGGGAGGCGGCCGGGGTGCGGCCGGCGACGCCCGGCGGACTGACCGCCGCCCAGGTGGCGGAGCGGATCGCGCGGGGCGAGGTCAACGACGTCCCGGTGCGTTCCTCGCGTTCCTTGGCCGAGATCGTCAGCGCGAACGTGTTCACCCGCTTCAACGCGATCATCGGCGTGCTGTTCCTGATCATCCTGGTGGTCGGCCCGATCCAGGACGGCCTCTTCGGCTTCGTCATCATCGCGAACACCGGGATCGGCATCTTCCAGGAGTGGCGCGCCAAGAAGACCCTGGACGGACTCGCCGTGATCGGCGAGGCGAAACCCACCGTGCGCCGTGACGGGGTCGCCACCCAGGTCTCCACCTCCGGGATCGTCCTCGGCGACCTCGTCGAACTCGGGCCGGGGGACAAGGTGGTGGTCGACGGCGAGGTGGCCGAGGCCGACAACCTGGAGGTCGACGAGTCGCTGCTCACCGGCGAGGCCGACCCCGTCGTCAAGCGCCCCGGCGACCCCGTGATGTCCGGCAGCTTCGTCGTCGCGGGCGGCGGGTCCTTCACCGCGACCAAGGTCGGCCGGGAGGCCTACGCGGCGCAACTCGCCGAGGAGGCGAGCCGCTTCACCCTCGTCCACTCCGAACTGCGCAGCGGCATCAGCCAGATCCTCAAGTACGTCACGTGGATGATGGTCCCCACCGCGATCGGCCTGATCGTCAGCCAGCTCGTCCTGGAGGGCGACGACTGGCGCGAGGCGGTCCGCCGCATGGTGGGCGGCATCGTCCCGATGGTGCCCGAGGGGCTGGTCCTGCTCACCTCGGTGGCCTTCGCGATCGGCGTGATCCGGCTGGGCCGAAAACAGTGCCTCGTCCAGGAACTGCCCGCGATCGAGGGGCTGGCCCGGGTGGACGTGGTGTGCCTGGACAAGACCGGCACCCTCACCGAGGGCGGGATGGACGTCGCGGAGCTGCGGATGCTGGACGGTGTCCCCGAGGCGTACATCCGGCAGGTGCTCGGCGCGGTCAGCTCCGCCGACCCGCGCCCCAACCCCACCCTGGCCGCCGTCGCCGCGGCCTTCCCCGCCCCGGACGACGGCTGGCACGTCACCGACGCGCTGCCCTTCTCCTCCGCCCGCAAGTACAGCGGCGCGGCCTTCACCGAGCCCGGCGGTGAGCGCAGCGCCTGGCTGCTCGGCGCCCCCGACGTACTGCTCCCCGCGGGCGACCGGGCGCTCGGCGCGATCGACGACCTCAACGCCCAGGGCCTGCGGGTGCTGCTGCTCGCCCGGACGGGGAAGGAGCTGGGCGACCCGGCGGTGGGCGCCTCGGCCAACCCGGCAGCGCTGGTCGTCCTGGAGCAGCGGCTGCGTCCCGACGCCGCCGACACCCTGCGCTACTTCGCCGAGCAGGACGTGCACGCCAAGGTCATCTCCGGCGACAACGCGGTCTCCGTCGGCGCCGTCGCCGGGAAGCTGGGGCTGGCGGGGGCCGAGCGGACGGTCGACGCCCGCAGGCTGCCGGCCGAGCGCACGCAGATGGCGGCCGAGCTCGACCGGGGCACGGTCTTCGGCCGGGTCACCCCGCAGCAGAAGCGGGAGATGGTGGGCGCGCTCCAGTCCGGCGGCCACAACGTGGCGATGACCGGGGACGGCGTCAACGACGTCCTCGCCCTCAAGGACGCCGACATCGGCGTCGCCATGGGCTCCGGCTCCGAGGCGACCCGGGCGGTCGCGCAGATCGTGCTGCTCGACAACAGCTTCTCGGCGCTCCCGTCGGTCGTGGCCGAGGGCCGCCGGGTCATCGGCAACATCACCCGCGTCGCGACGCTCTTCCTCACCAAGACCGTCTACTCGGTGCTGCTCGCCCTGCTGGTGATCATCTGGCACGCGCCCTACCCGTTCCTGCCCCGGCACCTGACGCTGCTGTCCACGCTGACCATCGGCGTCCCCGCCTTCTTCCTCGCCCTGGCCCCCAACAAGGAGCGGGCCAAGCCGCTCTTCGTGCGCCGGGTCATGCGCTACTCCCTGCCCGCCGGGGTGATCGCGGGCGTCGCCACCTTCGTGACGTACATGCTCGCCCGCCACCACTACCGCGGCGCCGGCGCGCTGGAGGCGGAGACCAGCGCCGCGACGCTGACCCTCTTCCTGATCGCGATGTGGGTGCTGGCGCTCGTCGCACGTCCCTACACCTGGTGGCGGATCGCCCTGGTCCTCACCATGGGCGCGGGATTCCTGGTCGTCCTGGTCACCCCGTGGCTGCAGGAGTTCTTCGCCCTCCGGCTGGTCGGCACGCAGGGCCCCTGGACGGCCGTCGTCGTGGCGGTGGCGGCCGCAGCGCTGCTGGAAGTGGTCTGGCGCCGCGTCCGCCGCCTGGACGACGACGCCCCACCGGAGCAACAGCGGGCGCCGGGCCCCCGCTGAGGGGACCCGGCGCCCGGGGTGCGACGGGTGCTACCGGACGTCGACGTAGTCGGCCGTGGCCGCGGTCCCGCCGGTGGTGGCGTTGGTGCCGAAGGCGTAGCGCCAGTAGCCGTCCACCGAGGCCTTGACGGTGGTCTTCAGGGCGCCGGTGCTACCGGACTTGACGGTCTTGACCGTGGTGTAGGTGGTCGAGCCCTTCTTGCGGAACTGCAGTTGCACGGACTGGCTCGCGTAGCCGCCGTACTTGAGCGTGTCCCAGTTGGCCCGGGTCAGGGTGCCGGTGACGGTGATCGTCTTGCCCTTCTTCACCGGCTCGGGCGTGGCGTTCACGGTCAGGTGCGAACCGCGCAGCACCTTGATCGTGGTCCCCTTGTCGAGTTCCCGGATGTCCCCGTCCGTGCCGTCCAGTTCGGCGAGGACGTTCCAGGTGCCGGCCTGGGAGCTGGGCAGCTCGTCGAGCTTGGGGCTGACGGTGGCGGTGACGGTGCACGCGGTGGCGGAGCAGGTCTCCGTCTCGCCGAAGCCGGTGACGCCGCTCGGCGCGTCCAGGCTGGTGCCGCGCCACAGGAAGGCGCCGCCGTAGGCGAGGCCGCTGCTGTCGCTGCCGCTGATGGTGTACGAGATCTTCTTGTCGCTCGTGCCGACGACGATCGGCTTGCCGCCGTTGACGACGACCTTGGTGATGGCCGTGTCGCCTTGGGCCTCGTCCGCGTTGGCGGACGGTACGGCGAGGGCCGAGAGAGCCGCGGCCGTGCCCAGCACGATCGCGGCAGTACGTATGCGCATGTGTCCCCACTGAGTGGAACGAGGGGAAGAATCCCCAGGTGAATGCCGAATGGCGGTGGAAGCCTACAGATCACCGGGGAATGGGCGGTTCAAGGCCCGGTCAAGGGCGGGTGGGCGCAAGCACGAGGCGCCGGGCCCCCGCTGAGGGGGCC
>NZ_JARAVO010000408.1:0-4091 GCF_033792805.1 Streptomyces sp. PA03-1a | reverse complement strand
GTGCCGGTGGCGGGCCGGGCGGGGCCGTTGGCGCCGGTCATCGCGGGGTTGCTGGTGCGGGAGCCGGAGCGGCGTCTGTCGGCGGCGGAGGCCGAGCGGATGCTGCGGGCGAGCGCCGCCGAGACCGAGACCGCCAGCGTCCCCCGCGAGAGCCTCACCCTGTTGCACACCGCGCCGACCGCCGTCGTCCGGCCCCCGGCACCGGCCGCGCAGCCCGCGCCGTCGCCCGCCCCCACGGTCCCCTCGGGGGTCCCGGTCCCGCCGCCCGCCCCGGAGCGGCGTCGCCGCACCGGCGTACGGGTGCTGGTGGCCGTGGCGCTGGCCGCCGCCCTCGCGGGCGGCGGGTTCTACGCCGCCGAGCACTTCGGCAGCGCCGGCGGCGCGCAGGGCGACGGGGCGCGGCCGAGCCATTCCGCGACGTCGTCGCCCCCCTCACCCTCCTCGCCATCCTCGCCCGCACCGTCCGTGCCGGGCCCGTCGCCCGTGCCGGCCGGCTACCACCTGGCGGAGGAACCGGACCGCGGGTTCTCGGTCCCGGTGCCCGACGGGTGGACCCGCAAGGTCAGCGACGACGGCCAGCAGGTCATCTACGTCGACCCGACCGGTCTGGCCGGCATGCGGATCGGCACGCTGGACTACGCGGCCAACGACCCGCTGGAGCACTTCGAGGAAGAGGAACAGCAGACCATCCCCAAGCTGCCCGGGTACGAGCGGCTGCGCATGCAGAGCACCCGCTGGCGCGAGCGCCCGGCGGCCATCTGGGAGTTCAGCTTCGAGGGCAAGGCCCGCGACTTCCGCGCCATCGACCTGGGCTTCGGGGAGCCCGGTGAACGCGAGTTCGCCGTCTACCTCTCCGCGCCGACGGCTCAATGGGGTGATTTCCGGCCGGTCTTCGACAACGCGGTGGCCGGACTCGTCGTCCACGACTAGCACACGTCGGGGCCGGGGTGGGACCACGGCCCCGAGTCAGGGATGATGGAGGTCTCCATCCCCCGGTCGCCGACAGCAGGCGATGAGGGAGCTTCATCTTCAGCGACGGCAGAGGGAATTCATGGGCCAGGCGCACGACACCGACCAGCGTCTCATCGCCGACCGCTACCGTCTCGGCGCCGTCCTCGGCAAGGGCGGCATGGGTACCGTCTGGCGGGCCGTCGACGAGACGCTCGGTCGCACGGTCGCCGTGAAGGAGCTGCGCTTCCCGCACAACATCGACGAGGACGAGAAGCGCCGCCTGGTGACCCGCACCCTGCGCGAGGCCAAGGCGACCGCCCGGATCCGCAACACCGGGGCCGTGACGGTCTTCGACGTCGTCGAGGAGGACGGCCGGCCCTGGATCGTCATGGAGCTGGTCGAGGGCCGCTCGCTGTCGGACGCGATCCGCGAGGACGGACCGCTCACGCCCAAGCGGGCCGCCGAGGTCGGGCTGACCGTCCTGGACGTCCTGCGGGCCGCCCACAAGGAGGGCATCCTCCACCGCGACGTGAAGCCGTCCAACGTCCTGATCGCCGACGACGGCCGCGTCGTGCTCAGTGACTTCGGCATCGCCCAGATCGACGGCGACCCGTCGGTCACCTCCACCGGCATGCTCGTCGGCGCTCCCTCGTACATCTCGCCGGAGCGGGCGCGCGGCCAGAAGCCGGGCCCGCCGGCCGACCTGTGGTCGCTGGGCGCCCTGCTGTACGCCTCGATCGAGGGCCGGCCGCCGTACGACAAGGGCTCCGCCATCGCCACGCTCACGGCGGTCATGACCGAGCCGCTGCGCACCCCGCGCAACGCGGGCCCGCTGGCCGACGCGATCCAGGGGCTGCTCAACAAGGACCCCGAGCTGCGGCTGGACGACGCGGGTGTGCGCCCGCTGCTCACCGGCGTCGCCCACGCGCCGGACGTCCCGGTCGCGGAAGCCACGCGCACCATGCCGCTGCCGCCCTCCGACCCGCAGCCGACGCCCACCGACGCGCCGCCGGCCACCCGGGCCGCCGCCGCCGACCAGGCGGCGCTGCGGGCCGCCAAGGCCAAGCCGGAGCCCGAGACCGCCCCGGCGGCCGCGGTCACCCCGGCGACCGCGTCCGCGCCGGTCGCGCCGGTACCGGTCCCCGCCCCAGCCGCCGCCCCCCGGGTGCCGCTCCTGGCCTCGCTGGACGAGCGCCGCCGCCGCGGACTGCTCTTCGCGGCGGTCGTGCTGGCCCTCGCGCTGCTCGGGACCGGGATCGGGTTCTGGGCCGCCCAGGGCGACGACGACCCGGGCGCCAGGCAGCCCGCCAAGCCGCCCGCCTCGGCGAGCCCCAAGTCCGGTGACGACGGCGTCCAGGACGGCAAGGGCGGCGACGACCAGGGCAAGGGGAGCGAGGACGGCTCCGGCAAGGGCGGCGACGACAAGGGGAACGACGACAACTCCGGCAAGGGTTCGGGCAGTTCCTCCTCCGGGTCCTCGGGCGGCTCCGGCAGCGGGAAGGACGGCGCCGCCGCCGTTCCGGCCGGCTGGAAGACCTACACCGACTCCGAGGGCTTCTTGATAGCGCTGCCGGCCGGCTGGGCCGCGAACAAGGAGCGGGCCGGCAACGGCTGGATCTTCAACGCCCGCCACAGCCCCCGGGTCCAGGTCGACTACACCCACAGCCCGGGCAAGAGCGCGGCGGACGCCTGGCGCCAGAACGAGTCGGGCACCGCGGCCAGGTTCCCCGGTTACCAGCGGGTGTCCATAAAGGACGTGGACTACCGCGGCTACCGCACCGCCGCCGACTGGGAGTTCACCTACACCTCCGGCGGCACCAAGATGCGCGCCGTCAATCGCGGCTTCGTCGTGGACGACAGTCACGGATACGCCATCCTCTTCATCGCGCCGGACGCCGGGTGGAACGGCAAGAAGACCACGGAGATGCGTGAGGCGCTCTACAAGACCTTCAAACCGGCCAAGTGACGCCGCTCGAGCACGTATCGTGAGTCATTGCGGACTGTCCGCATCCAGAACGGATCGGATCTGACGCTTTGGGGAGGCGTCGTGGACGACTACGCGGGACGCGTACTGGCCGACCGCTACCGCCTGCCGCGGCCGCCCGCCGACGAGTTCGAACTGGTGGAGACCCGGGCCTGGGACACCTTCAGCAACCAGGAGGTGCTGATACGCCAGGTCCTGCTCCCCGAGGTCGTCAGCGCCGAGCCCGAGCCCCAGCACGGTGACGGCGGGGACACCGCCCGCCGGGCCCTGGAGGCGGCGCGGGCCGCGGCCGCGATACCCGATCACCCCCGGCTGGTGCAGGTCTTCGACATCTTCGTCGAGGACGGCAGCGTGTGGATAGTGAGCGAGCTGGTCGCCGCCCGCCCGCTCGCCGCGGTCCTCGCCGACAAGCGGCTCAGCCCGTACCGTGCCGCCGAAGTGGCCTCCGACGTGCTGACCGCGCTGCGCGTGCTGCACACGCAGGGCTGGGTCCACCGCAACGTCACCGGCCGGACCGTGCTGGTCTGCGACGACGGCCGGGCGATGCTCTCGGGCCTGGCCGTGGGCGCCGCCCAGGAGGCGCTGTGCGGGTACAACCCGGTGCCGGTGCCCGCCATGGCCGGGGGCGGTGAGGCACCCGGCGGCAGCTGGGACGGCCCGCACTCCGCGCTGGAGCTGGAGCGCGCCCGGCAGGCCCGGCTCACCGTGGTCGGCCCGGTCACCGAGCGGTGGGCCCCGGAGCAGGCCACCGAGGTCCACGAGAACTGGCAGCTCGCCCCGCCGGTCGGCCCGGCCGCCGACCTGTGGGCGCTGGGGTCCCTGCTGTTCCGCAGCGTCCAGGGGCATCCGCCGTTCCCGGAGGAGAGCACGGCGGAACTGGTCCAGCTGGTCATCGCCGAGCCGCCCGCGTACGCCGAGGAGTGCGGCCCGCTGCGGCCCGTCGTGGAGTCCCTGCTCCGCCAGGACCCGGAGGAGCGGCCCGACGCGGAGGAGCTGCGCGGCTGGCTGCGCTCGCTCGTCCGGTCCGCGCCCGAGCCGGACCTGGGGCTGAGCACGGTGCCCGTGCCCGCCGACGATCCGCACAAGCTGCCGGTCGTACGGCGCCGCGGCGAACTGGTGCGCCGCCGCAAGGCCGCCGCCGACCCCGTACCCGCCC
>NZ_JARAVO010000407.1:0-4155 GCF_033792805.1 Streptomyces sp. PA03-1a | reverse complement strand
ACCGCGCACTGTCGCGCCCTCTGTCAAGGCTGACGGCTTCCTGAACCCCGGCCCCCGCGTCAGCGGCGGGGGCCGGGGTTCAGGAAGCCGTCAGCCTTGACAGAGGGCGCGACAGTGCGCGGTACACGCGCAACAGGAGGCGCCGGGGACGTGGTGCGCGGCGACGGGGAGCCGCGGGTGCGACGGGACGCGGCCGTGGGGCCGCTGTGCGGCCGTCCCCGGGGCTGCGTGCATCGTCGTCACCGTTCCGCCCCGCGGGGCCTCGCGTCCGCCGTCGTCATCGGACCGTCCGGTCCGGTCGTCATCCGGGGCGTCCCACCGCGACACGGGGGCCGCCGGCCGGCGAGCCGGGCTCGCGCCGGAGCTCATGACCGATCTGCGGCGTAAGTTAGGCACGGCCCACTGGGAATGTCAACGACGCCGTCTCACATCGTGAACGGTCCGATGAGACGCGTACGCGTCCCTTGACGCACGGGGTTTGACGACTCGACACTGATGGGCAGGTCACGATCGTCAGCGCCCACCACACCGCCCCGCGGCACGGTGGGTCATCGGCCCCGGCCCGCTGACCGGCAACCCTCACATCGCGGTGGGGTGCCCCGGGTGACGACCTGGTCCCGCCGGCGCGGCGGGGCAAGCGCGGTCCCGCGTCCTGCGGGCCCCGAGCCGGGGAGGTGGACATGCCCAGGGCACGCGCCCTCCTCCTCACCCGACGTCTGCACATCGACTTCCTGCGCGTCTGCAGCTCGTTCGGCGCGGCCGGCTGACCTCCACCCAGGACCTTCAGCCGTCCCGCCGCCGGTGCCCCCAGGGGTCGACCGGCGGCCCGCCACGCCTTGGAGAGGGCATGACCGAGACGATCCCGCTCGACCCCGCACTCCACGTCTCCTGTTCGGCGCTGCCGCGCGCGTCCCGTCCCGACCGCTTCCGCAGCCGCATCGGTGTCGACCTCGCCGGCGGCTTCTACCCCGCGCCACGCCGGTACGAGCTGTTCCTGTCGCCGGGGTGCCCGCTCTCGCAACGGGTCGCCATCACCCTCGACCTGCTGGGGCTGCGCGACTCCGTCGTCACGACGCCCGTCCCCGCGGGGGCCGCCGGCGACACCGCCCTCGCCGCGCTGCGCGCGGCCTACGAGGCCACGTGGCACCACTACGACGGACCGCTCACCGTGCCCGCGCTGTGCGACCGGTGGACCGGGCGGGTCGTCAGCAACCACACCCCGGACATCCTCGGCGACCTCGCGGGCCGCCTCGGCGCCGAGGGCTGCGCCTCCGTACCCCCGCTGTGTTCCCCGGCCCTCCTGCCCGACATCGAGGCCCTCCGGCACACGGTCGACACGGGCGTGACGAGAGCCGCCCAACTGGCCGCGGACGGGGCACCGGCCGACCGTGACGCAGCCCTGCGGACCCTGCACGCCACCCTCGACCTGCTGGACCGCCGGCTGGCCTGCGGGCCCTACGTCCTGGGTGGCCACCTGACCGCCGCCGACGTCGACGTGTGGGTGGCCCTCTCCCACCTCGCGAGCGGTCTGCTCTGCTCCTACGGCCGCCTCACGGCGTACGTCGCCCGTCTCGGCGGGCACCCGGCGTTCCGTGCGCAGCGGACGGCCGCCGATCTCGCGTCCGCACCCTGACGCACACAGCCGTCCCCGCCCTCGCCACGGGGGCGGAGGTCGGGGACGGCTGCGTGCGTCCGCGGGTCCGGCCGCTCAGGCGTCCTCGGCCGGAAGGGCGTACAGACCGAGGAGGTTGACCACGACGGCCTCCTGGGTGCTGCGGGCGATGACGACCACGGCCTCCTGCGCGGGGTCCGGGTTCTCCTCGCGGTGCGGCACGAACGGGGGGACGAAGACGTAGTCGCCGGGCGAGGTGCGCAGGCGCACCTCCTCGGGCGCGTCGCCCGAGTCGTCCAGGAAGACGAACTCGGGGTGCCCGCTCACCACGTAGATCGCGGTCTCGGACGCGCCGTGGTGGTGGTCGGAGGACGCCGTCGCCGGGGCCACGTGGGTCTGGCCCATCCACAGCTTCTCGGAGCCCACGGTCCGTCCGCTGACGGCGGCGAACCTGCGCATCCCGCCGGTCTGCGCCGTCCCGCCGTCCAGGGCGCCCGCGCGGATGTGGTGCAGCCGGGTCCGCAGGGGCGCAGCCGCCTGCCCGGGCGCGTCGTGGAGATGGGGGTGGAAGCCTTCACCGGGGTTCGTCAGGGGCTCGCTCATGGCCGGGACGCTAGAGCGGCCCCGAAAAGGATGTCAAGAAGTGTCCTTTGTGCTTCACCTGCGGCAATGCTGCCGCAATGTACGGAGCACGGCGGCCGAACCCCCGGGCCGGGCGGGCCGGTTGGGGCATGATGGGCCCATGCATATCTCCGCGAAGGCGGACTACGCCACGCGGGCTCTGCTGGAGCTCGCCTGTGAGCCTGCCCGCCCCCTGACCTGCGAGGCCATCGCCTCCGCGCAGCAGATCCCGTTCCGCTTCCTGAAGTCCGTGGTGAGCGAACTGCGCAAGGCCGGCCTGGTGCGCAGTCAGCGCGGCTGCGAGGGCGGCTACTGGCTCGGCCGGCCCGCCGGCGAGATCACCCTGCTGGACGTGGCGCGCGCGGTGGACGGCGAGTTGATCACCCTGCGGGGGGAGTCGCTGGCCGGGCTCGGATACCCCGGTCCGGCCGCCGGACTACCCGGGGTGTGGCGCCAGGTCGAGGCAGGCGCGGCGGCGGTCCTCGGCGGGGTGACCCTCGCCTCGCTCCTGCCCGCGGCCGCCGCGGAGCGGCTGGACCGGAAGGGAGCCGCGTGACGGCCCCGCCTGCCCCGCCCGCCGTGGAGGTGGTGGAGTACACCGATCCGCTGTGCCCCTGGGCCTGGGGTTCGGAACCGGTGTTCCGCAGGCTGCGGGCCGCGCTGGGCGGCCGGGTGCGCTGGCGCCGCGTGCACGGCGTCCTGTTCGACGCCGACGACGACCCAGCCCCCGACCCGGCCGCGGAGACCGCCTGGTACGCGCGGCACGTCGAGGAGATCAGCGCGCACACCCGGGCGCCGCGGGCGCGGCGGCTGAGCCGCGTGGCGGCCAGCTCCTGGCCCGCCTCGCTGGCCGCCAAGGCGGCCGAGCTGCAGGGCGAGGAGGTGGCCGGGCGGGTGCTGCGCCGGCTCCGGGAGACCGTGTTCGTGCTCGGGGAGCCGGCCGACACGCCCGCGCTCGCACTCGCCGCGGTACGGGGCGCGCCGGGACTGGACCCGGTACGGCTCGCGGCCGACGCGGCGGCCGACGACGTCCTGGCGCGGGTACGGGCCGACCGGGCGGAGGCACGGCGCCCGGTGCGCGAGGCGCTGGCGGCGCGCGGCCCGTCGCCGCACCCCGGAGCGGCGAAGGAGACCGGCGGCGGCGGGTACCGGTACGCGCTGCCGACGCTGCTCGTACGCGCCCCGGCCGGGCAGCGCGTGGTGCCCGGCTGGCGGCCCTACGAGGAGTACGCCTCCGCCGTCGAGGAGTTGTGCCCGGGACTGCTGCGGACCCCGGATCCGCTGCCGCCGGACGAGGCGCTGCGGCGCTACCGGAGCCTCACCGATCCCGAGCGGGCCCTGCTGGTCACCGGGGCCTGGCCGCCACCGGAGGCGGTCCGGGTGGACACCGGGAACGGCCCCCTGTGGCTGCACCCCGAGGAGGCCGCGACGCACCCGGCCACCGCTCGCGGTGCTCGCGCCGTGCGCTGACGGGGCTCTGATCCGCCGTCACGGACCCGTCCCGCCAAATGAGACACCAATTGGTGTCTATTGACAGCCGCTCGCGGCGCTCGCCAGGATGAGCAGCATGCTCACGACGCACCCCGGTGTGGTGTGCCGCTACGTGGACCTGCGGCGCACCTGCAGCGCCCTCTGTCGCTGACCGGCCGCCCACCACGGCCCACAGGCGCCTGACCGCATCCGTCAGCACCGGCCGCGCCGCCGCCCCGTCGAGCCGCGCCCGCCGTCCGCGCCGCCCCTTCCGCGCTTCGCCGCCTTCTCCCACCGCATCCCGGTGAGCCCCCGCGTACCCCCGAACGCCCTGCCCTGAGCGCGGCGTGCCCGGCGTCTGCCCGCCAGACCCCGTCGGCACGGCCGTACCGGCACGGGACGGCCTCGGGCGCGGGTGCGCGCCGTGCCCGCCGCCACGCCCCCGCCTGCCC
>NZ_JARAVO010000406.1:0-4169 GCF_033792805.1 Streptomyces sp. PA03-1a | reverse complement strand
CCGCCACCTGACCGAACGCCACCGCATCCTGACCTGGGCCCTGGCCCAGCGGCTCGGCCCAGGCGGGGGGCGAACCGGCCAGGGTGCGGCCACGCTGGGCCAGGGCCCAGGTCAGGATGCGGTGGCGTTCGGTCAGGTGGCGGCGCCAGTGGCCAGGGGTGCCGGGGTGGTCCTGCGCGGTGCGGTCGGCTACCCAGTCAGGCACGTCGGCCGGGTGCGGGGGCCGCTGCGCGCGCCGGCCCGGCAGCCCCGCGCGGCGGCTGAGTTCGGCGTGGAAGGCGTCGCTGAGCGCATCGGCCCCGGCAAGAACGGTCCGGGCGTGCCGCAGCCGCTGATCGGTGTCGAAGGCGCGGGCGCTGTGGTGGCGGCGTATCGCGGCCAGCGAGGACTGCGACAGGCGGGGCGTGTGCTCACGTTGCCGGTCCTCGCGCGCCGCGTCCAGCCATGGCAGAGCACGGCGCAGGGCGTCCTCGGCGGTCAGCGCGGCAACGGTGTTCGAGGCGGCCGGCGACAGGTGGGTGCCGGTGCGTTCGGCATCCCGGCAGACGGCGCGGACAGCAGCCAGGTGGGTGTCCAGTTCGGTGCGGGTCAGCGGACCGTAGGGGCGGTGCGGCCAGGCCGCATGGGTACGGCCGCTGCCGGTGGTGACCGGGACCGGCAGCATGCCGGCGGCGGCTTCGGCGGCCTGCAGTTCACTGCGGGCGGCCGCACGCAAAGATGCGGCCCTGGCCATGAGCGCGTGCAGCCGGTACAACGGCACCACGGCCAGCCCAGCCGCAGCCGAGGAGGCGGAAACGGCCACTGGGGCCGCCGAAGTGGCGGCTGGGGCCTGCCCGGCCGGGCCCGTCACACCCGCCTGCCCGGCCCGCGCGGCACGCGCCAGGCGGAGCAGGCGCCCGGCGAGGCCCGCGCCGCCCGCGGAGCCTCCACCATCCTCCGTGGAGTCCCGGACGTCATCGGTAACGTCCGGCCCGTCGTTGGTGGTGTTCGGGCCGTCGTTGGTGGTGTTCGGGCCGTCGTCGGTGCTGTCCGGGCCGGGTGTGATGGCCTGCGCGAGCAGGCCGGGCAGATCGGATCCGGCGCGTTCGGCATCCAGCAGCGCGCGGGTCACGGCGTGGAAGGTGTCCGCGGCCAGGACCACGGCGGCCCGGTCCGCTCCCAGGGCCTGCTCCAGCACGGCCGTCAGGCGGGCGGTGGTGGCCGCGGCTGCGGCGTCCGCGTACTGCGCTGCCAGCGTGGCCGGGTCGATGGCCCGCTGCTGCAGTTCGGCGGTGGTCTCGGTCGCGGACACCTGCGTGCCGCGCCGGGCAGCGATGGTCTCCAGCACCCCCGCAACGTCCTGGCCGTCATAATCCAGGGCCAGGTAGAGGCGGTTGGTGTGCCGGCCGCGGGTCAGCTGGACGTAGACACCCTCACGAGCCGAGGCGGGCGTGGCCAGGGCGTGGGAGGTGTCGACGGTCATGCCCTGGGCGCGGTGGATGGTGGAGGCGTAGCCGAGCTCGCAGTACGCGGCCACGTAGCCGGCCGGCAGCCGCAGACGGCCGCGATGGATCGTGTGACGGACGATCAGGGCACCGTCGGGCTCGACGGTCTGGACGGTCCAGGTGTCGCCGTTCTTCACGAAATCGCGGGCGCCGCGCACGATCCGGTGGCGTTCGTTGCGGCGCGTGACGATGATGTCGCCGGCATGCGCGCGCAGCCCCCCGCGCAGGACGGCTGCGGGGCCGGCCGTAACAATGCCGCGGGAAAGATGCCAGACCTGCGCCCGGGCGTTGAGCGCGGAAACGGTGGCGGTGTCGGCGGCCGTCATCACCGTGCTGCGCCCGGCCACGGTGTCTTTGGCCCACGCGTCGAGCACGGCCTGCTGCATCGCACCGGGGGTGCCGGCGGTGATCCGGCCCCGCTCCCGGTACCAGGCGAACACCTGCTCCGGGCGGTCGTCGTCACGTAAGACCAGCGACGCGTCGGCCTCACCGTCGGTGCGGAAGCGGTGCAGGCGGTCCAGTTCGACCACTCCCCCGCACGAGGCGATCAGGCGCAGCGCGCCGCCGGACTCGACCGCGGCCAGTTGGCGGGGGTCGCCCAGCAGCCGTACCACCGCCCCGGCCGTGGCGGCATCGGCCAGGACCCGGTCCAGCATGCGGGTGCCGGCCGCACCGGCCTCGTCGACCACGATCACATCGCCCGGCCCCAGACCGAAATCCTCCCCCACCAGGTGGGCCTGGGCGGCCAGCTCACGCCCGCGCAGCCAGGAATGCAGGGTGTGCGCGGACCGCTCGAGGTCGGTGCCCAATACGGCGGCGGCGCAGGCGGAAGGCGCCAGCGGGACCAGCCGGCCGCCCGTCGCGTCCACCGCGCGAGCCAGCAGCCGCATCGCGCTGGTCTTCCCCGACCCGGCCGGCCCGATACCCGCCAGCAGCAGCCTGTCCGAGGTCGCGAAAGCCGCGGCCAGCTCACGCTGCCCGGCATCCAGCCCGCCACCGTGCTCCTCGGCCACCCGGGCAAAAATCTCCCGGCCGACCGGCGCCACCACACCCCTGCCGGCTGCGGCCACCAGCCGCTCTTCGGCCGCCAGCAGCGAGGCGGTGGTGTAGGTCCGCGACCCGATCCCTCGGTAGGCGCTCTCGCCGTCCGCGCGGGTCAGCTCAGGCAGCCCGGGGTGAAGATCGGGCGGAGTCAACTCCACACACTCCGCCCCGGCCAGCGCCCGGTCGGCGATCGCATCAGCGACACCAGGCGGCGCGGTCGCCCCCGCCAGCGTCCGCATGAGATACCGGCGGGCCTCCGCCAGCACATGCCGACGACGGAACGTCGTGCGGTACGCGGACACTTCCGCGAGCACCACCGCCGCCGCCCCCACCACATCCACCTCCACCACACCGTCACCACCCGCCCCTACGACCTCCGCCCCCGTACCGGGAGCTTGTTCACCGGCGGCGCCGGAAGCCCCTTCCGGGTCGGCAGCCATCCCGGCGGTTGCCCCACCGGCGCCGCGCGCAGTGGCTGCCTCACCGGCGGTGCGGGCGGCGGTCTGCGCCGCCCGCACAACGCCGTCCACCGTCGCCTGGTCCGTAGCCGCGATCGCCCGCCGCCGCCAGCCGGCCAGCAGATCGTCCAGCGACCGCGCTGTTCGCTTGGCCTGTTTCGTGGAGACCCGCGCCCGCTCCTGCAGCCCCTTGCGGGCAGCCAGACCGGGCTGCCGGCCATGACGGTGCCGGTAGTCCGCCTCCAGTTCCTCAACCACCTCCCGTATCGCTGTCCCGCGTTGTGAGAACAGCTGCCGCAGCCGCACGTCGATGCCCACGACCTGCATCACCGGGCGCTGCCCGGCCGTCACTTCCACCGGCTCGGTCCGCAACCCCAACCGCCCACAGAGCAGCTCCAGGGCCCGCTGATTGAACAGCTCCGACGCTGAAACGACCTCCCGGTACAACAGGCGGGCATCGAGGTTCTGCCACTTCCCGTCAGGGCCCAGAACGCGGGGGCTGATCACGACATGCTCGTGCAGCATCGGATCCCCAGCCCGGGACTCGTAGTGCAGATACACCGTCGCCAGCACACCGGGCCTCGCCCGCAGCTGTGCCTTCCCGCCGGTCCCTCTCCGCACCGCCAGCGCATGGTCCTCGATCCACGCGACCGTCTCGGTCCTGGCCTGCTGCAGTACCTCCAGCACGACCTGGCGCACCTGCTCGTCGCCCAGCGCGAACAGCAGCGACAGCTCCTCGCCGGAAAACGTCAGGTCATACCCGGTACGCGCCTGGCGCTGCTTTCCGGTGCGAGAGGCCAGGAACCGGGCGAGTTCCTTCCCGTCATCCGGCGCCCGCCGGTACTCGGCGCGGAACGCCTGCGCTGCAACCTGCATCTTCAGGTTCTTCGTTTCGGCCCCGGTCAGCGGCCGGCACAACTGCTCACTCTCGTGCTGCAGCACCTGCTCGATCTGACGGTCCAGCGGGGTCCCTTCGGCAAGCTCCGGTAGCGCAGGGCCCAGCTTCGCCGCATCCCACGCCCGCTTCTTCGACGCGCCGGCCCGTGTTTCGCGCGTCAGGATCGCCTCGGCGTCCGGGTGCATCCCCAGCCCGAACAACGCCCGCATCTGCGGCTCGCTCACCTCACCGGCAAGCCCCAGCACCGCCGCACCCCGCCCACTGTCTCTTATAAAAATCTCCGAA
>NZ_JARAVO010000405.1:0-4464 GCF_033792805.1 Streptomyces sp. PA03-1a | reverse complement strand
GGCGGTGGGGGGTGTCCAGTGTTCGAGGTGGCGTCTGAGGTCGTACCAGGTGGGTTTGCGGGCCATGGCGATGGCTGCCTGGATCAGGTGCTGTTCTTGGATGCCGGTGGCCAGGAGCGCTTCGGCGGTGTGGGCGATGCGGCCCCGGGCCAGAGCGGGGACGGGGTGGCCGTGGTGGTGGCGGGCGGTGGTCCAGGCGTCGGCGATCCGGACGGCAGCTGCTGCTGGCGGGCCGGCCGGTGCTGGTCCTGTTGGTGCGGGCGCACCGGGGTCGACGGTGCCGGGGGTGTGACCGTGCCGGGCGGGAGCGGCTGCTTGCGGGCTGCCGGGTGCCGGTCGTGCTGGTGCGGGCGCACTGGTACCGGCATTGCCTGGGCCGTCGCCGGTGGGGCCTGATCGCGATGGCGTCGCGGGCGGTGGGCCGGCCGGGGGCGCTTGTCCGGATGGGGTGGTGGTCTCTCTCCTTGGTGCCAGGACGGTCGGACGGTGGGGTGTGATAGGCGAGGAGGAGAGAGAAGAGCTCTTTCCGTCTTGCTTGTTCAGTCTTAGTTCTTTAGCCGACGGGTCTCCGACGGTCGGCTGACCGGCGGCCGGTTCACCGATCGCCGGGTCGCCGACCGCCGGTTCACCGACTGCCGGGAACCCGTCACTCGGTCCGGCCTGCACGTCTTCGGAGCTGTCACTGGTGGCGCCCGGGTCAGGAGACCCCGTCGTGACCGGGCGGAGGGCGGACTGCGCGGCCGGGGAGTCTGTGGCGGCCGGTCCTGGCAGCGTTGGCTCGGGTGAGGTGGGAGTGTGCTGGTTGCGGGGGTCGAGCCAGACCGGCTCCACGCGCACGGCCCGTGTCCCGGCCACCTGGGCCAGGAGGTGGTGGATGTCCTCTCGGCGGTGGGGCAGGCTGGCGACGGAAAATTCGGTGCGCCAGGTGCCGTCGGCGGCGTCCTGGATCTTGAGTTTGACGATGTAGCCGTATGCCACGAGGTTCCGCATGGCTTTGGTGAGAGCTTCGCGGCCGGGTTTGCGGGTCTGGGCCAGGGCGGCGATGGTGAAGTCCGCGCCGTCGGGCAGGCGCAGCGCCATGGTGAGCAGCCCGATGTCCAGGACGCTCAGGCGCTGGTCGTCGACCGCGCGGTTGTCCACGGCGACGAACCGTGGAGGCCGGGTGGGTAGCTTTCTCACTGGCCGTCACCTGCCCCTGCGGGTGTGGCCGGACCGGTAGCAGCGGCATCCGCACCCGGTGGGGGCAGCGGCTGTGCTGCACGCCCAGGGGCGCGGTGGTGTGTGGCCGTCCGGCCGGCTGTGCTGGCGTCGGGTGTCCGGGCGGCTATGCCCGCGACGTGGTGACCCGCGGTGGCTGCGGAGCCTGTTCACTCGCGCTGCTCGAGACGGGTGGGAGCTGCGGTATGCCAGGCCGTGGGAGCCTGTCCCGGCCGGGCATTGCCAGTCGGCCTGGGCCTGTCCCGCAGTGAGGACGGGCCAGGCTCCCACGAGCCGTCGGCCGACGTCCGCCTGTCCCGTGGTGGCGTGGGGCGTGGGGCGTGGGGCGCGGGTGGGGCTGAGGTCGGCGTCCGGGCTGAACGCGGGCCGCAGGGCGTGGTCCGGCTGCCTTCGGTACGGGGGGCCGGGCATGCCCGGCACAGTGGTGCCGGCTTCGGTGACGGTGGTAGGCGGATGCGCAGCGGCGGTCATGTGGGCTCCCGGGCGGGTGGATGTGGGTGGTGTCATCCATGAAGCCCGGTGGCACTCACCGATTTGCTCACCGAAAAGGGGGGTGAAAGATCACAATCCGGCATCACCTGCAGTCGGTGAGTGCCGTGACATCACCGGTGAGGAGCACGAATCTGCTCACCACCGCAGGTCGCCAGGCCTTTCGGTACCTCTCACCGCTCTACTGGCTGTCCCTGACTCTGATTTTGACGCCATGACGGGCTGCGGTTGCTGCGTGCGAGGCTGCACGGTGGCGGAGAGGCAGAGCTTCCCGCGCCGAAGGGCGACTGGCGCGCCGTCCGGGGAGCACGACCGGCTCAGGCCCTGATCCCCGTCGTCCGTCGGCGGACCCTCCCCGATGCCCGCACTGGTGAGAAGGGGGCGCTGCGGCCGGCGCCCCGTGTGCCGCTGCGCGCGATCCCGGATGGTGGGCCTCTGCTGGAGGCCGGGCGGCGAGCGCGGTGGCGTGGGCATGCGCCCAGGTCTCGCGCACCCGGTCTTGTGTGGGGAGGGGGCGCTGGACAGGGGCTCGGGGCTTTTTGCTGTGGTTATTGCGGTGGGGTGACGAAGGTGCCGCGTTGGGGCACGGTGAAGACCAGTCCGTCGGCTGCCAGGACGGCGATGGCGCGGCGCACGGTGGAGCGGGCGAGTCCGTACTCCTGTACCAGGCGTTGCTCGGAGGGGATGGCGCGGTTGGGTTCCCAGTCGCCGCGGGCGATGCGGGCCGTGAGGATCCCGGCCAGTTGCCGGTAGGGGGTTACCGGGCCGTCGGCGTCGATCTCATCGTCAGGACCAAACTCCATGGTCAAGACGCTAGAGATGTCCAGATGACGCGGCAGTTTGAGATACGTCGCGAGACGTATCGATACCAGAGTGCTACAGTTGATTGAACAAACGATGGTGTGTCGTTGTGGCAGCCCGGCTGCGGGACCCTGGCGAGGTGGAGGGGGCTGGTCATGGGGGAGCCCGGCTTCACCGAGCGCTGGCTGGACACCGGCTCGGGGCCCGGCGCTGTGGTCCGGGTCCGTGTGACCCGGGTGAACCAGGCGGTCCAGGCGGCGTACCGGTCGTGGCTGGACCATGCCACCTCATGCCCCACCTGCCGGGCTGGGGGCGCCCGCGAGTGCACGGTCGTGCGGCCGTTGTGGGACGCCTACCAAGCGGCTCGCCAGGCGGCCCCGTGAGCCTCCTGCCCGGCTCAGCCGCCCGGGCTCCCTGCGCGCGTGCGGCTCGACCGCCGCCTTCGTGCTGGGCCACACTGGGGGCACAGCAAGCCGAGGAGGTGAAGGGGAGCGTGAGCGTTGCCGCCGCTGACCATTACGGGCCGTGGACCGTGGACGATGTCCTGGCCCTGCCCGAGGACCCGCGGAACCGGATCGAGCTGGTCGGGGGCGCGCTGATGATGAGCCCCGCGCCAGGCCTTGCGCATCAGTGGGCCTCCCACCGCCTTCACGTGCTGCTGGAACAGGCCGCTGAGACCGCGAAAGCGCCGGTGCTGGTCTTCGACGCCATCAACGTTCTCGTACCGGACGGCCTGATGATCCCGGACCTGGCCGTCGTGGACGAGGGTGTGGACCTGTCCGGTGTGACCGTGCATGCCCAGGACGTCATCGCCGTCGTGGAGATCGCTTCTCCCTCCACCCGCGTCGCGGACCGGAAGATGAAGCCCGCTCTGTATGCGGCAGCGGGTATCGAGCACTACTGGCGCCTGGAACTGGAGCCCGCTCCGCGGCTGTACCTCGGGCACCTGGAGCACGGCGCCTACAGCGACCGGCTGGTCCAGGCCGGCCAGACCACGGCAGTGACAGAGCCGTTCCCCCTGGACATCGACCCCGCCCATCTGGTGAAGCGGTAAGCAACCAGCACTGGCCGACCGTAGAGCAGCGCATGCCGCTATCGGCGCACGCGCACGGCAGGAACGCCCGACACACGCCCGCGCGACAGCAGGGCCGGCACCCTCAAGGCCGGCGTTGCTGTGTCGCCGCCCCGTGGGCTTGCCGCGGTTGAGGGTTGAGGGAGCCCGGGTGGTGTCCGGGCGGCGTGCAGGAGTGACTGTCGCCCCTGCAGTGCTCCCTACAGTCCCCCCTACGCCTTCCCCTACGGTGACCTCCCGTGCCCGGTGTTGCATTCGTGCAGGTCAGCGGGCATGTGCGTGGGTGGCGGCGGTGCCGACAGCCCTTTACTCCCGCGCTTGTGTGTCAGTGGTGGGTGGTGGAGTGGTCGTGGTGGGGCTTGCGGTGGGGCCCGGGGTGCCCGCCCAGCCCCGGGGGGGTGTGCGTGCGCGGCCCGCCGGCCGCGCCGCGCAGCCGGGGAGCCGGTGTGGCCCCCCAGGGGGGGCCGGTTGGGATGGGGAGCAGGCGGTGGCCGTACGGGTCGACGGCCCGGGTGCGAGGCTTGGTGCTGCTGGCGCTGGGCGTGGTGAAGGTCGCCACGGCCGGGCAGCTGCGGCAGCTGGTGCTGCCGGGGACGGCGGATGTGCAGACGGTCCGCAATGCGTGCAAGGACCTGAAGGCGGCGGGGCTGGTGGAGTCGGTGGGCTCGGCCAACCGGCCCGGCCGGCCGGGCAGGCCGGTGGCGGAGCAGGTGTGGAACCTGACTACGGCGGGGCTGGCGGCGGCCGCCAGCGAACTCGGCCGCCTGCCGAAGGAGATGGGCGGCACGGCGCGGGAGGCGGCGAAGGCCGGTGCCGCGCACGCGCTGAAGGTGACCGACACCATCGACGCGTTCTGCCAGTCACCGCCGCAACCCACCCACCCC
>NZ_JARAVO010000404.1:0-4474 GCF_033792805.1 Streptomyces sp. PA03-1a | reverse complement strand
CCACCTCGCCGTCCGGCGGCCCCGAAATCCCCACCGTCGCATGCTCCCCCCGAACCCCGCCGAAGGCCAGCCCATGTCCCGCGGCCGGGGCGGCGCGCAGCCGGGCCCCGTAGCGAGGCCCGTGCTCCAGCAGGGCGAGCAGCCCGTGGCGGATCGACATACCGAGTATGTCGGGCCCCGCCAACGCTCGCCGCGAGCACCTGCCGTGCGAAGGTGCGCTCCATGAAGGCCCGTTCACAACCCTCGGCCCGGGCCCCCCGCCACCGGGGAACACACGCCCCGCGAAGACACCTGCGCCGACGCAGGCGTATTCGCTGGCGAAGGCAGCACATCATCGGGTAAGCAAGGAGCGGCGGCCCGGAATCGAGGGTCCGCCGGCGCGCCCTGGGTGCGCCGCAGCAGCAGCATGCGAAGGACGAACACCGTGGCATCTGGCGTCGTGAAGTGGTTCAACGCGGAGAAGGGCTTCGGCTTCATCGAGCAGGACGGGGGAGGGCCGGACGTGTTCGCCCACTACTCGAACATCGCCGGCAACGGCTACCGCGAGCTCACGGAGGGTGAGCACGTCACCTTCGACGTGACGCAGGGACAGAAGGGCCCGCAGGCGGAGAACATCGTCCGCGGCTGACGGGCCCCTGCCCCGCGCACTGAGTCACGCCACCCGCGGTGGCGCCGACCCCAGGCGCGGCGGCCCGGCAGACCGCAACTCGGTCTGCCGGGCCGTGTCCGCCGGGCGTGTCCGCCGGCCGGGAACGACTCAGGACACGCTCTTGTAGGCCTTCCAGCCCGTCGCGATCTTCACACGGGCGGCGAAGGTGCCCTTGCCGTGACCGGTCTGCCGGTAGAGGACGCCGGCGGTGTCCCGGGCCACCAGGTCGGCCTTGCCGTCGCCCGTGATGTCACCGACGCCGACGACCGCGTTGTACGTGGCGCCCCAGTCCTTCGCGACCCGGACCCGGGCCTTGAACGCGCCCTTGCCGTCGCCCTCGTAGCGCCACAGCTCGTTGGACTTGTCCTGGGCCAGCAGATCGCCGAACCCGTCCCCGTTCAGATCGCCCGCGCCGATGAGCCTCTTGTACTCGTCCCACGACGCCCGGATCCGCTTGCCCGCCGCCAGCTTCCCACCGCTCGTCGCGGCGAACAGGTAGATGTCGCCGTTGGAGGACTTGCGCGCGATCAGATCGGCACGGCCGTCGCCCGTCACGTCCCCTGGCGAGGTCAGCACGTTGTACTGCTGGAAGCCGGTGCCCAGGGAGGTGTACGGCGTCGACGTCGTGACCGCCTTGCCGCAGCCCGGCTTGTACGCCCGCAGGGTGCCGCTGCTGAAGCGCACGATCACGTCGTTGCACCGGTCACCGCTCACGTCGCCGTAGGGGACCGCGGTGATGCCGGCGGGCCACCCGGCGCCCGAGAGCGTGCCCGAGAACTTCCCGGCGCCGTTGCCCTTCTGGAAGGCGAGGGTGCCGGAGGAGGTGAGCGTCAGCAGCTCGCCGAAGCCGTCACCGCCCGCGAAGTCCCGTCGTACGGCCGCTCCACCGCTCAGCTTCACGCTTCCGGAGGTCGTCAGTGCCGCGCCGGCGCCGTCGGCGGGGACGGCGCTGAGCGTCCAGGTGTAGGCGCCGTTGGCCAGCAGGGCACCCCTGGCGTCCCGGCCGTCCCAGACGGCGCTGATCGTGGCCCGGGCCGCGCCCCCGCTCACCGTCCGCACCACCGCGCCGGTCGCCTTGCGCTTGAGCACCAGCTTCCACGACGCGGCGGGCTTGGACAGCCACCACTTCCCGCGCCAGCCCACGGGGGTGGAGTCGGTGTCGACGGTCGTGCCGACCTGCGCGTCCGGCACGCTCAACGCGGACGCGGGTACGGCGACGTTGAGCACGTGGACGTTCTGGGCGGTGTCGGTGTAGGCGACGTAGCCGGTGTACGGGTCCACCGACCAGGAGACGGAGTTGCCTGCGAGCGTCCGCTTCACCACGGTGCCGGTGTGGACGTCGTACAGGGTCAGGACACCGTCGCTCTCACGCGAGACGACGAAGCCGTCGCCGAGTCGTTGGACGCCCGTGTAGGGCAGCGCGACCTGCTTCTTGGTCACCGTGTCGTAGACGCCGCCCTTGACCGTGTCCCCGCTCGGGCACGCCCAGCGCACCCAGCGGCCCACCGCCGCAAGGGCCGCGCTGTCGGAGCAACCCGTCAGGGAGAAGCTGGTGATCCGTGCGCCGGTACGGAGGTCCTGGGCGGCCACGCCCGTCGTCCCCGTCGGCGTCCACAGGGTGCGTCCCCACAGGGCCCAGCGCGACCCCTCCGGGAGCTTGCGCAGCACGCTGCCGGTGTCCAGGTCGGTGAAGTTGTAGTTGTCCTTGCCCTGCCGGTACCAGACGACCGCCGTCCGGCCGGAAGCGGCACTGAGAGCCCCCCGGTTTGTACCCCCCACGCAATTGTCAAGGACCGTAACAGTCGCCCCAGCAGCCCGGAAGCCGCGGCAGCACACGAACGGGCCCGGCGGATGATGTTCACCCACCGGGCTCTTTCCGTTCCATCGGCGTCAGCCCTTCCGCCCCCGGCACGGCTCGCCGGGCGGGAAACCCGCGAACCGAGGCCCGAACGCCGGGATCCCGACCCGACGGTGACCGTCGGGTCGGGATCCCGTGCGTTGTGGACCTGAGGGGATTCCCTCTGCGCACCGGGATTCCCCCTGACTCCCCGCCCGTTCCGGCACGAGAGTGGCACGGCCTCCGCGCTGGTGACCCCCTCGATGCGGAATCCGCCGCTATTCGACTTCCGGCGGCACGGGAGTGGCTTGGTGGTAGTACATCCGCCACGGCGCTCCGCTGCCCCGCTTGCGCCAGAGTGAGCTGCGGCGCGCCCGCCGACCGTTGATCGTCGTCTCGTACGTGAGGTGCACCAGTCCGGGAGCCAGGACGACCCCCGTGACGTCCGTGGGCTCGTAACGGGGACCGTCTTCGGAGCTGCCTTCCATGTCCGACAGCTCGGCCAGCATGTGCGCATAGGTCCATCGCCGGCCCGAGGCGCCGACCTCGACGAACTCAGGGTCGAGCAGTTGCCCGGTCAGGGACCGTGACGCCCGCACGCTGGGATCCATGAGACGCAGCTCGCCCGCTATCGCCTCGCTCACCTCGTCTGGTTCATGGCTCACGCGCGCATCTTTGCTCAGGTAGTCAGGTGCCGCGCAACTGGCGTGCCGACCGAGCGTGCTCTAGGCGGCTTTCCCGGCACCGTGACTTCTGGTCCCATGGTCGAAGGACCGGCTGCCGGGCGCCACCGTGTCCTGCTGCCGCCCGACAACAGCGGGACACGATCGTTCACGCCCTGCGGAATGCCTGTCGTGGGCGCCACGACAGTGCGCCCGGCTGCCTGGGGCTGCTGCGTTCGGTTCCGAGCAGCTCAGCCTCCGGCCGGACCTTGCGGCGCGAGGGCGTGGCAGGCCTCCCATGCCGCGTAGAACTGCTTCTTCGTGAAGGACATGATGTCCGGTACCTGGGCAGTCCGCGGGTCCGGATCGGGGTAACCGGGCAGTCCGTTCTCACGTGCACAGGTCGCGAAGTCCCTGTGCTTCTTCATGTCATCCGGGCTCACATACAGCGACACGGTGTTCCCCTTGCCCGCACGCGACTCGCACGCCTTGAAAGCAGGGTCGGTCACCGGCAGCGCGCTGCCGTCCGCCATCCGGGCGAACATGGAGTTCGCTTCCGGCTTCGGTTCAGGGTCCTTCGCGTCGACGCCGTGCTCGCGCAGACACTGTGCGTAGTCTGTCCACCCGGCCACGTCGAAAGGTCCGCTGTACACAGAGGTGTACTCGTGGTCCGCCCCATCGACGGCACTGCTCATCTGGACGTTCACGACCAGCGCCGCCGCCGCGGCGGCCAGCACCACAGAGGTCGCGAGCGTGCGCTTGACAAAAGTACGCATCGAAAGTCTCTCGTTCCATGAGATTCGGATGGGCTGGGAGCTGGCCACGTACCGGCAGCTGCCCTTCCCGCGCTCGATCCCATCCGACCAAACCCCGCGTGAACCGGGCGTGAGACGTTCTTCGGCGAACTGAAGGCCAAGCAGGGCCGTGCTCCTGGCCGTTGGCCGGACTGCCTCGATCGGAGCCCTTCCCGGTCGGGGTCTGCCCCGGCCGTGAGCCGGGACATGGACTGTCCCTGCGCCTCGTCTGCCACGGCTGGCGGTACGGCGGATCACGAATCGGCTTGGTGGAGGTCGTCCACGGCCTCAGGGGACGTCTGCACCTGCCCTCGTGAGCACGCCGGCTCAGTCCTCTTCGGGGCGATCGGGGCGGACGGCGATGTGGTCGGGTTCGAGTTCGAGCATGACGCGGCTGCGGATGTCGAGGGCGTGGGTGTAGTCGCGGGGGAGTTGGAGGCGTCCGGAGCGGTCGACGGTGGCGTACTCGCTGGCGTGGACGGTGGTGCGGCCTTCGTCGTCGACGCTGGTGCGGCGGACGACTTCGGAGGCG
>NZ_JARAVO010000403.1:0-4506 GCF_033792805.1 Streptomyces sp. PA03-1a | reverse complement strand
GGCGGCGCCTGGGGCGGTGTCTGCGGCGCGGCGGCCGCGGGCTCGTCGACGGACACGCCGAAGTCGGTTGCGATGCCCGCCAGCCCGTTGGCGTACCCCTGGCCGACCGCGCGGGCCTTCCAGGCGCCGGAGCGGCGGTAGATCTCGACCACCACGAGGGCGGTCTCGGTGCTCAGGGCGGGCGGGGTGAAGGTCGCCAGGACGGCGCCGCTGTCGGCGTCCCGCACCGTCGCCGTCGGCTCGGTGCCGGCGAAGGTCGCCCCGGGCGCGTCGGGGCTCGCCGTCACGACGATCTTCTCGATGCCGGCGGGCACGGCCACCGTGTCCACCGTGATCGCGTCGGGGGAGGTGCCGCCGCCGGACCGGTAGGTCACACCCGGCCCCGCGGGCTGGTTGTAGAACACGAAGTCGTCGTCGGAGCGCACCTTGCCGTCGGCGGCGATCAGGAGGCCCGACACATCAAGCCGCACGGGCGCGGATACCTCCACTGCCACGCGTGCCGCGGAGAGCGGGATGTTCGAGCCGGGTGTCATTGCGGTCATGTTCCGCTTAACGATCGTTCCGGGTTTACGGTTCCATTACCGAACGGAGTTTTCACGTGTCACGCATCGTGGTCATCAGCGGCGGCGGTACGGGGATCGGCCTGGCCGTCGCGGAGGCGTTCGTCCGCGACGGGGACCAGGTCGTGCTGGTCGGACGGCGCAAGGACGTCCTGGACGGGGCGGTCGCCCGGCTGGGTTCCGGATCGGCCCTGGCGGTCCCGGCGGACCTGACCGACGAGGCGGGGACGGCCGGGGTCCGCGAGCTCGTGGCCGAGCGCTTCGGGCGGGTGGACGTCCTGGTCAACAACGCGGGCGGGAACGTCGCGCTCGGCGGCGGGGAGCCGTCGCTCACCGAACTGTGGACGGGCAACTTCCGGTCCAACGTGCTGACCGCCGTGCTCCTCACCGAGGCGCTGCGCGACCTGCTGGCAGACGGCGGCCGGGTGCTGCTGCTCAGCTCCATCGCCGCGGTGCGCGGCGGCGGGTCCGGCTCGTACGGCGCCGCCAAGGCCGCCCTGCACCCGTACGCCTACGACCTGGCGGCGGACCTGGGCGGGCGCGGGATCACGGTCAACGTCATCGCGCCCGGCTTCATCGACGACACCGAGTTCTTCGGCGGGCGCATGACGCAGGAGCGGCGCGCGTTCCTCGTCGGCCAGACCCTCACCGGCCGGGTCGGCGTCCCCGAGGACGTCGCCTCGCTCGCCCACTGGCTCGCCTCCCCTGGTGCCGCCCACATCACCGCGCAGATCCACCAGGTGAACGGCGGCGCGGAACGCGGCCGCTGAGGGCCGCCGCGGGTCAGTGGGGCCAGAGGGGCGGATGCGTGGTGAAGTGGCCGCCGAGGTGCGCGTGGTCCGGGTTGTCCGGGTCGAGTTCGCCCTGTTCGGCGATGAGCTTGGCCGCGAAGGGCTCGGAGTCGTCCTGCGGCTCGTAGCCCAGCGCCCGCGCGGAGGACAGGTCCCACCACAGCCGGGTGTTGGCGGAGCTGCCGTGGACCACGGTGTGCCCGACGCCCTCGGCGGTGAGGGCGGCGTGCAGCAGCCGGGCGCCGTCCTCGGGGCTCATCCAGACCGACAGCATGCGCACCGAGGTCGGCTCCCGGAAGCAGGAGCCGATGCGGATGGAGACGGTCTCCAGGCCGTGCAGGTCCCAGTAGAGCTGGGCGAGGTCCTCGCCGAAGCACTTGGACAGGCCGTAGAAGGTGTCGGGGCGGCGCGGGGTGTCGACCGGGATGAGAGGGTCGTCCCCGACCGGGCGCGGGGTGAAGCCCACGGCGTGGTTGCTGGAGGCGAAGACGATCCGCGGCACGCCCTCCTCGCGGGCGGCCTCGTAGAGGTGGTAGGTGCCCTCGATGTTGGCGCGCAGGATCTTCTCGAAGGGGGCTTCCAGGGAGATGCCCGCGAGGTGGATGATCGCGTCGACCCCGCGTACGGCCTCGCGCAGGGCGGCGCGGTCCGCCAGGTCCGCGGTGATCGCGTCGGGCGCGCCCTCGACGGGCCGCACGTCGAGCAGGCGCAGCCGGTAGCCGTAGGCCGGCAGCAGCTCGCGCATCAGGGTGCCCAGGCCGCCTGCGGCGCCGGTGAGCAGGACGGTGCGGGGAGCGGGCATGCGCGGGTCTCCTCGATCGGACGTCCACATTGGTGGATGTCATTCATATGCATGGACACGCTAAAGAGAGCTTGTCGAAGCGTCAAGACTCCACCACCTGCGGCTGTCTTTCTTGACCCCTCCTTATGTGCTGCCTTAGCGTAAACGCGTTCATGAATATAGACATCGATCAGATGAGCGCACAGACGCCAGTCTTCAGGGAGAACCCGATGACCGATGCCGCCTCACTCTCCGCGCGCCTCGACGGCCTGCTGTTCTTCCCCGTGACGCCCTTCGGCCCGGACGGCGCCGTTGACCTGGAGGTCTTCCGCGCGCACGTGCGCCGCGGGATCGAGGCCGGAGCCGGGGCGGTCTTCGCGTGCTGCGGCACCGGCGAGTTCCACGCGCTGACGCCCGAGGAGTTCCGCGCCTGCGTGGCCGCGGCCGTCGAGGAGTCCGCGGGCCGGGTCCCCGTCGTCGCCGGCGCCGGCTACGGCACCGCCCTGGCCCTGCAGTTCGCTCGCCTCGCCGAGGAGGCGGGCGCCGACGGACTGCTCGCCATGCCGCCCTACCTCGTCGTCGCCGACCAGGCCGGACTGCTGCGGCACTACGCGGCGCTCGCCGCGGGCACCTCGCTCGACGTCATCGTCTACCAGCGCGACAACGCCGTCCTCACCCCCGCGACCGTCGCCGAACTCGCCCGCATCCCGCGCATCATCGGCCTCAAGGACGGCGTCGGCGACCTCGACCTGATGCAGCGCATCATCAGCGCCGTCCGCAGCACGGTCCCCGACCGCGACTTCCGCTACTTCAACGGCCTCCCCACCGCCGAACTCACCGGCCTCGCCTACCGCGGCATCGGCGTCACCCTCTACTCCTCCGCCGTCTTCTGCTTCGCGCCCGAGATCGCCCTCGCCTTCCACCGCGCCCTGACCGGCGGCGACGACACCACCGTGAACGCCCTCCTCGACGGCTTCTACCGGCCGCTGGTGGAACTGCGCCAGCAGGGCCGCGGCTACGCCGTCTCCCTGGTCAAGGCCGGCGTCCGGCTGCGCGGGCTGGACGTCGGCGAGGTGCGCCCGCCGCTGTCCGAGCCCGCGCCCGCGCACATCAAGGAACTGGCCGAACTCATCGACCGCGGACTCGCCCTGCTCGGCGAGGACTGACGTACGGTGACCCGCGTCAACCCCCACCCCCAGGAGCCGCGTTGAGAGCCTCCACCTTCGTCTACCCGTGGGACGTCGTCGGCGACCCGGAGGCGGCGGACCGCATCGCCGGCCTCGGCGTGCAGCAGGTCACCCTCGCCTCCGCGTACCACTCCACGCGGGCGCTGACCCCACGCCATCCCGGGCACCGCGTCGTCACCGCCCGCCACGCCGCCGTGCTCTACCCGCCGGACGAGCGGCGCTGGGCGGGGCGCGCCCTGCGGCCGTACACCCAGGACTGGGCGGGCGCCGAGGACGCCTACGGCGAGGCCGCCCGGGCCCTGCGGGCGGCCGGACTGGCCGTGCACTCCTGGGTCGTGCTCGCCCACAACTCCCGTCTCGGGGACGAACACCCCCGGGTGAGCGTGCGCAACGCCTACGGCGACCCCTACCCGTGGGCGCCGTGCATCGCCCAGCCGGAGGTGCGCGAGTACCTCGTCACGCTGGCGGCGGAGGCCGCGGTGCGGCCGGGGACCGGGACGGAGGGTACGGAACTGGAGTCCTGCGGCTGGTACGGCCTCGCCCACCTGCACGCCCACGACAAGACGGGCGGCGTGCCGCTGCCCGGGGCCGCGCAGTACCTGATGTCCCTGTGCTTCTGCCCCACGTGCGCGGCGGGGTACGCCGCGCTGGGCGCGGACCCGGACGAACTGCGCGCGGCCGTGCGCGACGCCCTGGCGCCGGTGTGGGCGGGGGAGTGGACCCCGGGGCCCGACGAGTGGGCCGACGTCGAGAAGCTGCTCGGGGCGGACCTCGCGGGGCTGACGATGGCGTGGCGGGGCCCCGTCGCGCGGGAGTTGCAGCGGGCGGCGGTGGAGGCTGTACGGGGTGCGGCGGCACGGGCCGGGGCCGCACCGGGGTTCCAGGTGCTGCTGCACGCGGATCCGCACGCCCACCGCTGCGGGGCCAACGTGGGCGTCGACCCGGCGTACGTCCTGGACCATGCGGACGGGCTCGTGCTGCCCGGGGCCGACCTGGTGGCGGCCTGCGTGCCGCACGCACGGGCGGGCACCGTGCTGGCCGCCAACTTCCCCGTGGTCGCGGGAATGGGGGGCAGCCCCGGCACGCTGACCGCGGACGCCTCCCGGGCGGCTGCGGCCGGGGCGACGGAGCTGCGGCTCTACCACGCGGGGCTCGCGTCCGCGGGGGACCTGGCGGGGGTGCGGGCG
>NZ_JARAVO010000402.1:0-4508 GCF_033792805.1 Streptomyces sp. PA03-1a | reverse complement strand
CACGGACGCCTTGATCCGGGCACTGAGCAGGCAGGCTGCCACCAGCGCCTGGTAGAGCGGCTGCGGGGTGTTCTTCAGCTTGATGCCGGCGTCCTCGGCGTAGGTGTGGCCCTCGCTGTCCAGCAAGGCCTCGACCGTCGCCTTGTCCTTCGCACGGTCCCGGGGTCCGGTGGTCCCGGTCATCACACATCACCTTCTCGGGAAGCGAAGCATCGCCTCAGGCCCCGCTGCTACCCGGCCACCCGCGCCCTACACGGCGTAGCGCCCCCGCCCTTCATCGCCCGCCGCCGACTCACCCGAGGGGTGCAGCCGGTAGACGGCGAAGGCCCGGTCGATCACGGGCTGCGCCACGTTGCGGACACGTACGCCCCCTGCCGTCATGCCCCGCTCGACACCACGGTGCGCGTGGCCGTGCACGGCCAGGTCGGCGCCACCCTCGTCGATCGCCTCCGCCAGGAGGTAACTGCCGAGGAAGGGATGGATCTCCGGGGGTTCCCCGGCCAGCGTGTCCGCCACCGGGGAGAAGTGCGTGAGCGCCACCCGTACCGTGCCCTCGTCCCGCGGCAGTTGCTCGAGCGATGTGCGCAGACCCGTCGCGCAGCGGCGCGTCAGGGCGACGAAGGCCTTCATCTCCGGTTCTCCGAACTCGCCGGCGCTCCGTCCGGCGAAGCCGCCGCCGAAGCCCTTGGTGCCGGCGACGGCCAGCCGCGTGCCGCCGAGGTCGACGACCGTGCCCTCTCCCTCCAGGACGGTGACCCCCGCCGCGGTGAGCACGTCTGTCACCTCCGCCTCCTGTCCGCTGTGGTAGTCGTGGTTGCCCAGGACGGCCACGACGGGCACCTGCAGCCCGGCGACCTCGCCGGCGACGACCGCGGCCTCCTCCACGGTCCCGTGCCGGGTGAGATCGCCGGCGAGCAGCAGGACGTCGGCACACTCGGGCAGCGTGTCGAAGGCCGGCCGGAGGGTGCCGCGGCTGTCCTCGCCCAAGTGGATGTCTCCGACGGCGGCCACGCGGATCACGGGAGGTCCTCGGCGTGGTCGGGAGCCGCGGAGCTCGTGATCCGCAGATCGCAGACGACGGGCGAGCCTCCGGACACCTCCCCGGCGATCCGCATGATCGCGTCGCGGGACATAGCGTCGGACACGGTGCCCGACAGCACCACAGCGCCGCCGCGCTCCTCGACGCGGACGCCGAGCTCGGCCACCTCGTCACCGGCCAGGCGGCGGCGCAGTCGCTCGATGAGGTAGTCGTCCGCGGCGGTCATGACGCCACCTCCCTGGGTGCGATGACGCCCAGGCGTTCGAGGAGGTAGAGGAAGGCGTCGGGCAGGGGCTCCGCATGGTAGTGCGCGCGTATCCGGTCCCAGTCGATGCGCTCGCGCAGAGTTCTCGCCAGGGGCAGCAGCGCGCCGAGGTCGCAGTGCTGCTCGGTCAGAGCGCTGAGGAGGGTGCTCAGCAGCTCGGTGGGCGGCAGGACGGGCATGCGTACGGAATCCACCGGCAGCACCGGGGCGCTCTGCAGGAGTTCGGTGGTCACCGGCCGGCGTCCGAGCTCGAAGATCAGGTCGATGTCCTCGCCGCCCGCACGTGCCTTGACCAGCCAGTCCTCCGGAGCGGGGACGGCCTGCACGCCGTCGTCAGCCAGTGCCGCCAGTACCGCCTCGCCGTCCTCACGGCGCACGCAGAAGTCTGTGTCGTGCTGCAGGCTGCCGGGCACTCCGTGCGCGTAGGCCGCGACGCTACCGGTCAGCGCGAAGGGCAGGCCCGCTGCCTTCAGCACGGTCGCCACGCGCTTGGTGGTCTCCAGGATGGCCTGGGTGTGGTCCGCCGGCAGGGAGGCTCCTCCCGTGGACTCCACGTGCGCGGCGCCCTTTTCGGGCGCGCCCTCTTCGGCGGCCAGGCGCAGCCGGGCCTGCGTGTGGGCGGCGTCGGCATCGTTCATGACCCGGGTCTCCGTCCTGGCTAACCCCGCTCCATCTGCCTCCGGTGTCGGGCGGGGCATGCGCGTGCTCCTTCGGGCGCGTACCCACCTGCGGCCTTGGCACGCTCCCGGCGCTCGCACCTCGCAGCAGGTTCAGCCGCGCGGCGGACGTCCGGTGCGGAGCATGCGCAGAAGCGCTCCCCGTCGATCGATCTGTGTTTGCCGAGATAGGGGCCGGGCACGCGAAGGAGGCGCGGTGGCGCGCGCCCTTGCCGCCCCTGACATAGCCCCTGACATGGAAGACGGTCGGGCTCCGCCGGGAATCGTGTGCCGCGAAGCCCCTCCGGTTCGCTCAATCCGTTGCGAGTGCCCGCAGGGTCGAGCCGCAAGCGGGAGCGGCAGTACGAGCACATCAAGGAGAGTGCCGAGAACCGGGGCGAGAGCGAGAAGCGGGCCAAGGAGATCGCCGCCCGTACGGTCAACAAGGAACGCGCCCGGGCGGGTGAATCCAAGACCGCCAGCCGCTCCTCCATCGAGGACATGTCCTCGGGCAAACGCGGCGGACAGCGCTCCGGCAAGGGTTCCCAGGGACCCACTCGCGACCAGCTCTACGCCGAGGCCAAGCGCCGCAACGTCGACGGTCGCTCCCACATGAACAAGGCCGAACTCCAACGCGCCCTCGGCGACAGCTGAGCGCACGCGGGGGCGGTCCCGCCGATTCGCGGGTCGGACCCATGACACGCCGAGTGATCGTCTATCCGCCATCAGAAGCCGGCGGCCGACACGTGCGCGCGACCGACCCCGACCTGGTCGAGTGGCGTGGAGCCGGCCCGGCGGTGTGGCGGTGCGGACCGGGCACACTGATGGACCTGCCGGACGGCAGGGTGCGCTGCCATATCCACCTCATGGCCGCGGAGGACTGATGCCGCCCGGCAGGCGGAGGCGGGCGGCGAGCAGGGCGGCGTCGATGTCGCTGGTACCGGTGGCCACGCAGAGGGTGTATGCGACGTCGTCGAGCCGTCGGCGGACCTCGGGGTCCCCGGTGTTGAGCAGGCTGAGGGTCCGGTAGCGGTCTACCAGGTCGGTCAGGCGGCGGGGTGGGCCATCAGCACGGCATCTCCTCAAACTTCCCGGTCGGTGGCGGCTCGTGCCGCTCCTCAGGGCAGTGCCGTACCGCCCGTGGCGTTGACGACCTCGGCGGTGACGACCTCGGCGGTGACGTAGCTGGCGCGCTGGGAGGCGAGGAAGACGTACGCCGGGGCCATCTCGGCCGGCTGGGCGGGGCGGCCGAGCGGGGACTGCTTCCCGAACTCGGTGGTATCCGGGAGGGTCGCCGGAATGAGCGGGGTCCACACCGGCCCCGGGGCGACCGCGTTCACCCGGATCCCCTTGGAGGCGACCATCTGGGCCAGTCCCTGGGTGAAGTTGACGATCGCCGCCTTCTCATGGCGTAGTCCAGCAGATGAGGACTGGGCTTGTAGGCCTGCACGGGCCTGGTGTTGATGATCGAGCCGCCGGCGGCGAGATACTCGAGGGCCATCTTCGACGCGGAGGGCCTGTTCGCCCTGCGCGGGGCGACCACGCGCGCCCGCGACGAGCTGGCGGACACCCTGGCCGACTGCGCGCAGGGGGTGGCGCGGGCCACCGGCACCCGAGCGGAGACCACCACCGCCGACACCGGCTACGACCATTTCCGCAACAGCGCCGTCCTGTCCTCACTGTTCACCGCCCACCTGGCCCGGGCGGGCCTCCAGGCGGGCGAGCCGTTGCCGGGCGTCTACCTTGGCTCCTCGGACGTCGGCACGGTCAGCACCAGTCTGCCCACCATCCACCCGTTCCTGGCCATCACGGGGGCGGACGGTTCCGACCACACACCGCAGTTCGCCGCCGCCGGGGACGGCTCCCGCGCCCGGGAGGTGATGCTGGCCGCGGCCCAGGCGCTGGCGTGCACCGCAGCCGACGTCCTGGTCGATCCACGAGTCCCCGTGGCGGCCTGGGCCGAACATCGTCGTCCGGATGGCTGACAAAGGGGGCGTACCCGGCCTGCGACCGGGAAACAGCCCCAAAGAAGACCGTCGACCGCACGCCGACCCGGAAGGGAGCCATGTGATGGGACACGGCGGAAACGTCATCGCAGAACTCACGGCCGACCACCGCGAGGTGGAGGAGTACTTCGCCCGTCTGCGAGCTCTGCCCGCGGGTGACAAGGAACTCCGGAACGTGCTCGACGAGGTCACCATCGAGCTGGTGCGCCACTCGGTGGCCGAGGAGATGTACCTGTACCCGGCCGTCCGGAAGCACCTGCCCGGCGGGGACGCCCTGGCCGACAAGGAGATCCAGGAACACGCCGAGGTCGAACAGGTCCTCAAGGACCTGGAGGACATCGACGTCGACGACTCCCGTTTCGACCGGATGGTGCAGAAGCTGGTCACCGACGTCACCGAGCACGTGAGGGAGGAGGAGCATCAGCTCTTCCCAAGCCTGGCGCAGGCATGCTCGCCCGAGCAGCTCAACGAGCTCGGGGACCAGGTCCGCCGGGCCAAGAAGGTCGCCCCGACCCGCCCGCACCCCAGCGCCCCGGACACCC
>NZ_JARAVO010000401.1:0-4704 GCF_033792805.1 Streptomyces sp. PA03-1a | reverse complement strand
CGTGCTCGCGAGACGGATGCCGACCAGGGTTTTACCCGTACCGCACGCCGACACATACAGCCCCCGGGTGCCCGGACGATGCAGATGCCGCACCGCACGGTCCAGGCCAGCCTGCTGATCAGGGCGTAGCACAGTCGGCCCGGTAAGGCCGGAGACGGCAGGGATGGCAGTGCTCATAGAGGGCATTCTCCCGGGCCGACAGACAGGGTGGGGTGGGGCGGGTGGGGCTCTTCCATCAGGGGTTCGGCAAATACTGGCGGATCCGTCATCTCCATCTTCCTGGGGGTGCCGCCGATGACTGCTCTCACTCGCCCTCACGTTCAGCAGGCTCTTCCCTGGAGTTTGAAGGCAGAGTCCGTTCCGGCTCGTCTTCTTGGATGGCCCTCTTCACACGGCGCCAAGCGATCAGCACGTCAGGCAACTGGTCAAGGAGCCCGCGTACGACGAAGAGCAGAACCGATAGCACACCGGAGGCGGCGAGGAGCCACAGGATGATGGAGTCCACGGTTTGGGTACGCCCTCATAGCCGGGGCCGAACTCGCGTGTACTCACACTCAGCTCGACCACATGAACAGCGGTCAGAACTGAGGTCCACGCCGACGGTAAATCCCAGGTAGAGCGGGGTCCGAACGGGTCAGGGGCAACGCAAAGGACAGGTGCCCATGGTGGACGGCTAGGAGACAGGTGTCCGGGTCGTGATTCACGGATCTCACAGATCCCCGGCGACATGTCGGCTCGCCGGTGGCTGTCCTGCACTGACAACTGTATGAGGCGGGCTGCACCCCGGTACGGACTTGCGTGAACTCCTGGCGTCTTGGGGGAGCACGTGGTATTCCACCACCACGCAGACCGGAAGCTGTGGAGACAAGCCCACACGGCAGGACTTCGACGGCTGACTCTCCATCGACCGCCGGTCACTCACCCCCCCAAGTTGCACCGCTAGCTGACAGGCTCCCGACGCGGTCGTCAAAGGGGCCTGAGGTCCAGCTGGGGGCAGCCCGCTTTTGCCTTTGCCGGGGGCGAAGAGCGAGCGGTGGCCGCGTGGTCGGTGGGGGCGCACCGGCGCGGTCGCAGGGGGAACGGTGCGGTCGGTGGGGTGGTGCAGGTGGAAGCCCCGTGCGGTAGCCGGACCCCCACGTCCCGGGCGCGCCATGGCGACGGCCTGCGCTTCCGGGTCAGGGACGGCGGCGCGGCGCGCTGACGGCGTCGGCGAGGCTGCGAACAGGTCAGCGCGGGTCCGGCCGGTGAGTCACACGTGTCAGGTCCGTGACGCGATCAGCCGGTTGGTGAGCTCCACTGTGCCGAGGTACCACCAGAAAATCCAGTCGAGGAACACCTCGTCGTACTCGCCGCGCTGGTCGGCCCGACGGTGGCGCAGGTCGAAGCGGTTGGCAATCTCAAACAGGGCGCCTTCGTCCTTCCCGAGATACTCCTTGATCAGGGCACGGCGCTCTTCGAGGATGCGGGCGAGGTTGAAGATCGCCGACCGCTTGCTCTCGGGCGATGCGTCGCGCCCTCGGAAGAGGGCGACGGCGTGGCGAACGCCGGCGGTGGTGTCGGGCGGGCTGTCGTTGAGGACGCGGTGCACCAGATCGCTGCGGGCGTCGTCGGTGACGGCGACCAGACGCCCAAGGTCTTCGCCCTCGGCGGCCAGCTCGAACTCGATACCGCTTTCGCGCAGCAGCCGGTTGACTCTCCACCGGTACAGGACGCGGGCGGGTCCGTTGTGGAACTCCAGGTGGTGCCAGCCACAACTGCTGTAGGTGTGGAGCCATCGTCTACGAGGGCGGCTGACCAGGTCGTGGAACACCTCGATCAGGCCGTAGAAGGTGTCCTCGTCCCAAGTCTCCGAGGCCAGAGGCCACAGGTCGGGAATGCCCAGGCGGCGTTTGATCACTTCGGAGGCGTCGGGCAGGTTGTCGTGGTCGTCTACGCAGTACTCGCCAAACGCCTCAGCCAGGTATCCGGTCTCGGCGAAGTCGCCGATGAGCTCGGTAAAGGCTCCTCGGGCGTCGCGGGCCGGACGGCCGTCATGAGAGAAGCTGCTGCTTTGCCGCTGCGGCCAGTACGGCCGGGGTGCAATCGCGTGGCGAAGCTCAGACGCTCGCTTGATGAGTTCGGCGAACCAGTCGCACTGGTCTTCCCCCCGGTGGACGCCGCCGTAGCGGCGAGCCGTGGTGTCCCAGGGGTCAGCTGCCGGGTTTCTGTGGCCTGGTATCTCCTCGAAGTCCGCGACTGCTGTGGCGCCGACAAGGGCTTCTGTCAGGAGCCACTTCGCTTGCTCCTCCCAGGAGGAGCCCGTGATACGGAGGATGCGCTCGCCCTCGGACACGAACAGCGGCGTAGGCCAGAGGAGTTCGTAGTTGCTCAGGTCCAGACTCACCACAACATCATCACTCATCAGCGTGCCATCCGGGCCCAGCGTGCTGACGCCCAGCCTTCTCGATCCGCTCTTCGGTGGCTTGTAGATCTCACGCTGAGCCACGCTGGCCGACGCTTTGGTCCGTCGTCGGCAGCTTCCGGCAGGGGCCGGTGGGCGCGATGCGGCCTCGTCCGTGGTCCTTTGGAGGCGGCCCGCCGACTCAGCGCGAGCGTGGCCGCGGCCCGTAGTCCGGGGGTGGCCATCCCTTTTTGTATGCGGCGATGGTTCGCCGGGTGTGGGGTGGTGGGTGGGGGCAGCCGCGCATGAGGTCGGGTTCTCGCATGGCCCAGGACAGGGCGTAATGGGCAGGGCTGAACGGCCAGATCGTTTGAGGTGGCTTCGCGGGCGGCGTGAGCCTTTGCGTCGTTTGGGGCGGGGTGGCTGGGGTGGGCGGAGCTTGCAGCTTTCGGCGAAGCGTGTCAGGTAGGGCAGGCCGGTGCTGCCCAGAGGGTCGGTGAAGAGCGGCCCGCTGGTGCCGGAGGCGATGCGCCAGGTGAATGCGGCGGCGAGCAGCAGGGGGCGTGCCCAGGTGGGGACGTGGTGGGTCATGCAGCCTTGGCGTAGTCCGTCGTCGTGGAGGGTGAGGGTGGAGGCGTCGGGGGCGAGGTCGTGGAGGTGGGCGGTGTCGAGCTGGGTGGTGGAGGTTGCGGTGAAGATGGCGGTGGCGAGGTGGGCGGCGAGGTGCGGGTGGGCGGTGGCGGAGTGCAGGCGGTGGGCGACTTCTGCCTCGGTGAGGGCCGGCAGGGCGGGTGGGAAGTAGTCGCGGTCAGCGGCCATGGGTGGGGTGCACTGGCAAGGGTCGGTGGCGGAGTCGAATGCGGTGAGCGTGGTCAGGGCCGGCAGGTTGAGCCATCGGCCTGCCAGGGGGCGCCGCAAGCCGCCAGCTAGCGGTGTCGCGGCGGGCGGATCCCCCGCGGGCAGTAGGGCTGTCGCTTCCGCCATCCGGTACGGGAGACCGGCCAGTGCGTGTTCCAAAGACCTGGGCAGCTGCGGGGTGTGGCAGACCAGCGTCAGTCTCAGGCCGGTGCGGCGGCGTAGCTGGAGCAGGGCGTTCAGGCGGTGGGGGGTGAGGAAGTGGGCGCGCAGCAGTGTCAGGTGGGTGGTGTGGGTGGCGAGGATCCAGGCTGCGGCCAGGGTCCAGGCGGGGGCGGTGTCGAGCTGGCGGTAGCCGGTCAGGGGCACGGGTTTGCCGAGGGCGGCCAGGACGTCGTAGGCGAGGGTGAGGGCGGAGTCGGTGCTGGGCGTGGGGTGGATGGTGAGTCTTCCGTCTGCGGGGGTGTGCGCGGTCAGGGCGGCGCGGGTGTGGACCAGGTCGTCGCCGGGGTCGAGGACGACGGTGATCGGGGGCGGGTTGTCGCAGGTCAGCATGGTCAGGCGATCTGCCGGGTGTTCAGCTTGCTGTAGGCCCAGCGCAGCAGTTCCTCGTCCACCGCTTGGCGTCCGGTCTCTTTCAGGCCGGCGATGAGGTGGTGGGTGATCTTCGCCCAGGCGCGGAAGTTTCCGTGTGCGGCTTCCTGGTCGCAGACGGCGATGAGTTCGGTGTCGGTTTCGGCCCATACGGGGTGGAAGACGGGGATGACGGTGAGGACCTCGTCCAGGGGCATGCCGCCGATTTCCTGCCAGGCGTAGACGCGGGATTCCAGCATCGGTTCGCTCTGCAGCATCTCAAAGCAGCCGTTGCCGCCGGTGAAGACGATCGTCAGGTCCGAGTCGGTGTCATCCCACAGGTAGCGCAGGTATTCGAAGCACAGTTTGGACAGCCACTGTGCCTCGTCGCAGACCAGCACGCGTGGTTCCTCGAGCGCGCCGCGCAGTATCCGGTCGAACTCGATCGCGTGGGAGGGCGGCCGGCCCTGCAGTCCCAGGGCGTGGAAGAGCTCGTGGCGCAGGTCGCGGGTGGAGGGGCGGGCCCGGAACTGGATCCTGCGGGTGAGTGTCGGTGCGAGTTCGCGCAGGGAGGCGTTGACTGCGAAGGACTTGCCGTTGCCGGCCTGCCCGTAGATGCAGATCATGGCTTTCGCCTCGATCGCGGCCCGGATGTTCTCTCGTGCGGTGAGCAGTGCACGGGTGGAGACGATCTGGGCGCCGGGCAGGCGCATGAAGTGGTCCTCGCGTTCCTTGGGCAGGCGCCCCTTGCGTTCAGCGGTGGCCATATGGTGTCACTCCTTGCCGTCCGGGGCGGGTGCGGTGCCGGTCGCGTCAGTCACTTCCGTCGTAGGGGCCGGTGTGGTCCCCGGGCGCGGCCGGGCTGCAGAAGCGGCGGGGCGTGGGCGGGCCCAGGT
>NZ_JARAVO010000400.1:0-4739 GCF_033792805.1 Streptomyces sp. PA03-1a | reverse complement strand
GAATGCGTCCCTCCGCGTGTGCGGAGCCCTAAGCAAGCGCTTAGAAACTCGCTCCCGTGGCGCCCTCCCGTCACCCCCTGGTGCACCGCGTCTCGTGTGCGGCGCCGTTGTGGTTGGCGGCGGGGAAACCCCCGACGCCAACCACAACGGCGCCGCACACGAGACGCGGTGCACCAGGGGGTGACGGGAGGGCGCCACGTGAGCTAGTTTCTAAGCGCTTGCTTAGGGCTACGCACACGCGGAGGGACGCATTCGCATGACGGTCACACCGGAGGAGCTGCGCGAGCGGGTGCGCGCGCTGCTGGCCTCTCACGATCCGGCGGCGACGGACCGCCTGGACTTCCTGCGGGCCAGGTTCGACGCCGGCCTGGCGTGGGTGCACTACCCGGAGGGCCTCGGCGGGCTGGGTGCGCCGCGCGCCCTGCAGGGGGTCGTGGACGCCGAGCTGACGGCCGCCGGGGCGCCGGACAACGAACCGCGCCGGATCGGCATCGGCCTCGGGATGGCGGCCCCCACCGTCCTCCGGTACGGAACCGAGGAGCAGAAGGCGCGCTTCCTGCGCCCGCTGTGGACCGGGGAGCAGGTCTGGTGCCAGCTGTTCAGCGAGCCCGGCGCCGGCTCGGACCTGGCGGGCCTGCGCACCCGCGCGGTGCGGGACGGCGACGACTGGGTCGTCACCGGCCAGAAGGTGTGGACGTCCAACGCCCACAACGCGCGCTGGGCGATCCTGATCGCCCGCACCGACCCGGACGTCCCCAAGCACCAGGGCATCACGTACTTCGTGTGCGACATGACGGACCCGGGCGTCGAGGTGCGGCCCTTGCGGCAGATCACGGGTGAGGCCGAGTTCAACGAGGTCTTCCTCACGGACGTGCGGATCCCCGACGCCCACCGCCTCGGCGAGGTCGGCGACGGCTGGCGCGTGGCGCAGACGACGCTGATGAACGAGCGGGTCGCCATCGGCGGCACCGCGCTCCCCCGCGAGGGCGGGATGATCGGCACCGTCGCCGCGACGTGGCGGGAGCGGCCCGAGCTGCGCACGCCGGACCTGCACGACCGGCTGCTGCGGCTGTGGGTGGACGCCGAGGTCACCCGCCTCACGGGCGAACGGCTGCGCCAGCAGCTCGCGGTGGGCGCCCCCGGCCCCGAGGGCTCGGGCATGAAGCTGGCGTTCGCCTCGCTCAATCAGCGCATCAGCGGCCTGGAGGTGGAGCTGCTGGGCGAGGACGGGCTGCGCTACGGCGAGTGGACGATGAGCCGTCCGGAGATCGTCGACTTCTACGGCCGCGACGCCGGTTACCGCTATCTGCGGGCCAAGGGCAACTCGATCGAGGGCGGTACGTCCGAGATCCTCCGCAACATCATCTCCGAGCGCGTCCTCGGCCTGCCCTCCGAGCCCCGTACGGACAAGGACGTCCCCTGGAAGGACCTGCCGCGATGAGCTCCGACCTGCTCTACTCCGACGTCGAGAACGACCTGCGCGCCGCGGTGCGCGGTCTGCTCAGCGACCGGTGCGCACCGGCGGACGTCCTGGCGCGCTGCGAGGGCGACGAGCCGTACGACGCCGCACTGTGGCGGACCCTGGCCCGGGAGGTGGGGGTCGCGGGGCTGCTGGTGCCGGAGAAGCTCGGCGGCCAGGGCGCCTCCGCGCGGGAGGCCGCGGTCGTGCTGGAGGAGCTGGGGGCCTTCGTGCCACCCGTGCCCTTCCTGGGCAGCGCCGTGCTGGCCACCGCGGCGCTGCTGGCGGCCGGCACCGCGGAGGCCGACGCCGTCGTGACGCGCCTCGCGGAGGGCGAGCGGACGGCAGCCCTGGCCGTGCCGCTGCCCACGGCGCCGGGCTCGGACGTCTCCCAGGGCGTGCGGGCCGACGCGGACGGCGTCCTCACCGGGCGCGTGACCAGCGTCGCCGACGCGACCGCCGCGGACGTGCTGATCGTGCCCGCGCACGGTCCGGACGGGCCCGGGCTCTACGAGGTGCGCACCGACGCGCCCGGGGTCGCCCTGTCCGTACCGGTGCCCCTCGACCTGACCCGGCCGATCGCGGACGTCTCCTTCGACGGGGCGGCGGCCCGCCGGCTCGCCGGGCCCGAGACCGCTGCGGCGGCCGTGGAACGGGCCCTGCTGACGGGGGCGGGGCTGCTGGCCTCGGAGCAACTGGGCCTGGCCCAGTGGTGCCTGGACGAGACGGTGGCCTACCTGAAGGAGCGTCACCAGTTCGGCCGGGTCGTGGGCTCCTTCCAGTCCCTCAAGCACCGGCTCGCGGACCTGTGGCTCGAGGTCGTCCAGTCCCGCGCCGCCGCGCGCAACGCCGCCGACGCGCTCGCGGCCGACAGCGCGGACGCCCCGGTCGCGGTCGCCATGGCACAGGCGTTCTGCGCACCGGTCGCCGTGCGGGCCGCCGAGGAGTGCGTCCAACTGCACGGCGGCATCGGCATGACCTGGGAGCACCCGGCCCACCTGCGGCTGAAGCGCGCCAAGGCCGACGAGATCGCCCTGGGCACACCCGGCCGCCACCGGGCGGCCCTCGCCGCCCTGGTGGACCTGCCGGCCGCGGCGGGCTGAGTCAGTCCCGGGGGCGGCCGGTCGCCACCGCGTAGAACGCGACCGCGGCGGCCGCCCCCACGTTCAGCGAGTCCACCCCGTGCGCCATGGGGATGCGCACCCACTCGTCGGCGGCCACCAGGGCGCGGGTCGACAGGCCGTCGCCCTCGGCGCCGAGCATCAGCGCCGCGCGTTCCAGCCGGTGCGGGGCGGCCTCGTCGATGTCGGTGGCCTTCTCGTCGGGGGTCAGCGCGAGCAGCTTGAAGCCCGCCTCCCGGACCGCCTCCAGGTCCCGGGGCCAGCTCTCCAGCCGGGCGTACGGGACGGAGAAGACGGCGCCCATCGAGACCTTGACCGACCTGCGGTACAGCGGGTCGGCGCAGTCCGGGGAGAGCAGGACGGCGTCCATGCCGAGGGCGGCCGCGCTGCGGAAGATGGCGCCGATGTTGGTGTGGTCGTTGACCGACTCCATGACGACGATCCGCCGCGCGTCGCCCAGCAGGGCCGCCGCGTCGGGCAATTGCCTGCGCTGCATCGAGGCGAGGGCGCCGCGGTGCACGTGGTAGCCGGTCACCTGCTCGGCGAGTTCGGGGCTGACCGCGTAGACCGGCGCCGGGACCTCGTCGATGACGTCCCGCATGACGTCGACCCACTTGGCCGACAGCAGCATGGAGCGCATGCGGTAACCGGCCTGCCGGGCGCGCCGGATGACCTTCTCGCCCTCCGCGATGAACAGCCCCTCGGCGGGCTCGCGGCGTCGGCGCAGCTCCACGTCGGTCAGCGACGTGTAGTCGTGCAGACGCGGGTCGTCGGGGTCGTCGATGGTGATGAGCTCAGCCACAGGGTGATACTGCCTTGTCCGAAGTGCGGTGCCAACGGCACCGACGTCACTTGTTACCGCCGGTTACGCGATCGCCCACGGCGACGACCTCGCCGACGACGATCACCGCGGGCGGCCGGATGCCCTCCTGCGCCACCCGCTCCCCCACCGTCGCGAGCGTCGCGTCGACCCGGCGCTGGGCCGCCGTCGTGCCCTCCTGGATCACCGCGACGGGGGTGTCCGCGCCCCGGCCGTGCTCCACGAGCGCCGCCGCGATCGAGCCGATCCGCTCCACGGCCATCAGCAGCACCAGCGTTCCGCGCAGCCGGGCGAGGGCCGCCCAGTCCACGAGCGAGCGCGGGTCCTCCGGGGCCACATGGCCGCTGACCACGGTGAACTCGTGCGCCACCCCTCGGTGCGTGACCGGGATGCCGGCGGCGGCCGGGACGCTGATGGAACTGGAGATCCCCGGCACGACGGTGCACGGGATGCCCGCCTCCGCGAGCGCCTCCGCCTCCTCCATCCCGCGCCCGAACACGTACGGGTCCCCGCCCTTGAGCCGCACGACCGCCTTGCCCGCCTTCGCGTGCTCGATCAGCGCCGCGTTGATCGCCTCCTGGGCCATCGCCCGGCCGTACGGGATCTTCGCGGCGTCGATCACCTCGACGTGCGGCGGCAGTTCGTCGAGCAGGTCGCGCGGGCCGAGCCGGTCGGCGATGACGACATCCGCCTCCGCGAGCAGCCGGCGGCCGCGCACCGTGATCAGGTCCGGGTCGCCCGGGCCACCGCCGACCAGCGCTACGCCCGGGGTCCTCCCCCGGTGCTGCGGCGCGGCGAGCGAGCCGTCGCGCAGGCCCTCGACGATCGCGTCCCGCACGGCCGCCGAACGCCGCGGGTCCCGGCCGGTGAGGACGGCGACGGTCACACCCTCCGTACGGCCGGTCGCCGGCGTCCACGCGGTCGCCGCCTCGGCGTCGTCGCTGCGGACGCACCACACGCGGCGCTCCTCCGCCTCCGCGGAGGCCGCGGCGTTCGCCTCGGGGTCGGTGGTGGCGATGAGCGCGTACCAGGCGTCGGCGAGGTCGCCCGGCCGGTAACGGCGGCGCTCCCAGCGGATCTCGCCCGCCGCGGCCATCGCGTCCACGGACGGTGTCGCGGACGGGGAGACCAGGACGACGTCGGCGCCGGCCGCGACCAGCGGGGGCAGCCTGCGCTGGGCGACCTGGCCACCGCCGAGGACGACCACGCGGCGGCCCGTGAGGCGCAGTCCGACGGGGTAGGCGGGTGCGTCGTTGCGGTCCTCGGCGGCAGTCATGGCGGTGCGGCTCCTCGGGTGTGCCTCGCGGCGTGTGCCTCGCGGCGCGACGGGGGGTGGGGT
>NZ_JARAVO010000003.1:0-84363 GCF_033792805.1 Streptomyces sp. PA03-1a | reverse complement strand
CCACCCCCCTGTGCCCCTACATCGGCGCCTCCGTCGAACTGAACGACCCCCAGCACCCCGCGTCCCAGTACGCACGCGACTACAAGAAAGCCGTCGCCGCGCGGCTCGCCGACACCGCCCGCGAAGCCGGCGCCGCCGACCCTGAACAGCTCGGCGAGCAGCTCGCGCTGCTCATCGACGGCGCCGCGGCCCGCACCCGGGTCCTCAACGCCGACGCCTTCCCCACCGCCGCCGCCATCGCCGCCGTCCTCATCGACAACGCCATCCCCGCCACAGCCAGCGATGACCGGCGACGGGAGGAAGTGTCGAGTTGACGTGGCACTCCCCCGGCCGGGCTGGACGCGCTGCCGGTCCCGCGGCTGCACCCGCTGGTACACGACACCAGCCGCCCGGCACCTCGCCCAGATCTGCTGGCTTTTACGCTGCCCGCCCGCCTGCTGTAGGCCGCAGCAGAAGCGGCGGGGAGACGGCGACCCCGAAGGCTTCAGGAGCTCGAGGCCGTCATCCCGGCCCAGGGCGCTGACGGGCCGCCGGTTCGAACAGACGGCTGATCGCATAAGTCCGTACGCGGTGGCGCATGAAGAACTCGTACGCAGCTGGGAGGTTGTGAAGATGCGGGTGGCCCGCCAGCGTCGCTGGCGGGCCACCCGCATCTTCACAACCTCAACGAGCCGGAGACTTGCCACCCCTCTTATCCACTCCACCGCGGCGCTCTCCTCGCGGGGCAGCACGGCGTTGACTTCTGGACCGAGTGAGCTGAACCATCCACGCTGATCATCAGCGAGTGGCCCATCTGGGCCACGCCAGCCCGAAACGAAGGCCAACAGGCGGGCAGCCAGCACGTCCGGCTGTAACCCTCCGTCGGGTTCTGGATCCCATGGACCGCTCCCGACACTACGAACGGCGGACCGCCGGCGATCAGCCGACTTGAGCCGCGTCCGCAGCACGTACGTCCAGTCGGTCTCAGGTGCTTCGGGCCCCTCGGGCAACTGCCGGCCGAAGAACGGCCGGCTCAGAGGACACCCGCAACGGCACCACTCCGTGCGGCCACTTCACTCTCCAGCGCATGGTGAGCGGGGGTCAGCCGAACTACTCAGGCGTGCCTTGAGACGACATCGCCTCCAAGCTGCCACATCTCATAGTTCCCGCATTCTGCCGTGACCTCGGCCGCCGACTGAGCCGCAGTGACGAAGTCCTCTACTACCGGCGAGTTGTGCGATGCCGCCACCGCGAGGCACACCTGGTCGGGAGCCAGATCCGGGATGGGCACATAAACAACGTCCGGATGCGGGTAGAACACGGACGCCGAACGGGCCAGGAAGGAGATGCCCCGTCCGGCCGCGACATGCTCGAGCGTCTCGTCCACCCCGCGCACCAGGTACCCGGCATTGGGGAGCGGGCGCTTGGTGGGCTGCGTGCTCGGGTCACCGTGCCAGACCAGTGGTTCGCCGGCCAGGTCGGCCTCGGTGACCTGCTCCTTGCCGGCAAACCGGTGTCCGGCGGGCAGTACTGCTACCCGCGGCTCGGTGTACAGCGGGGTGACGCGCAGGCCGGCCTCGTCGATGGGCAGCCGCACATAACCGACGTCGATGCGGCCGTCGAGCAGCATCGCAGCCTGGTCGTCCACTTCGATCCGCTGCACGTCCACGTCCACGACCACGTCCGGGTGCCCTCGAACGCACGGGTCGCCGGGGTGACTGCAACGCCGGCCCGGAAACCGACCATCAGCCGCCGCTTGCCGCCGGCGGCCGCGGACACCCGGCGGCGGACCGCGTGGGTTGAGGCGAGCAGCGGACCGGCGTCGGCCAGCAGTTGCCGGCCCGCATCTGTCAGCTCTACGCCGTGGCGATCCCTGGTAAAGAGCGAGGCGCCGAGGTCCTGCTCGAGCGCACGGATCTGCCGGCTGAGCACCGGCTGTGCGATGTGAAGCTCATCGGCGGCGCGGCCGAAGTGCAACTGGTCGGCCACGGCGACGAAGTATCGCAGTTTGCGCAGGTCCAGATCCATGGCGGGTCCTGGCTGCGGCGTACGTGGGCAGCCTCCTGCGGCCGCACCTGCCGAGTGTGGCCGCCATCTCCTTCGACGCCACTGTCGCACCCTGCGCGCTGTCCGGGACAACGCGGGTCAGGCTGTGTGGAGCGCGCCATGTCATGCGGTCGGCGTGCCCGCAGGGCTGATCGAAGACGTGGTGGAGGTCCTGGGCGACGCCCTGGGCTACGGCACCGGCGCTGTGGCGTTCGCCAAGGGATGGACGAGCTCCGGCGAGATCGACGAGGTCTATGACGTGCTGCTCCCGCAGAAGTAGTCGGGAAGCGTCAGCAGGGCCGGGCGTCATCGTGGGCGCCCGGCCCTGTTGCGTGTGCGCGAGCCGCCGGCTGCGGCCTCATTCGCAGATGAATTGATCACGCCGGGCGGAGTTGGCCCCCGCCCGGCATCCCAGACCACAGCCTCCGAGAGGGGAATTCAGGCGCCGATGCGGGGCGGTGTGGCAGTGCCGTGGACCCGCTTGGCGTGGGCCGCATACTGGCGGCGTGCCATGGCCGGGACGAGCAGCCGAACGGGCAGGGGGGCCAGCGCGAGGACGGCCTTGACGACCTCGGGGTCGCCCTCGTACATCGCCATTCCGAAGACGAGCGCCATGACCTTCTTCGGAGTGACCGCCTTGCCGTGCTCGGCGAGCTGGTGCCACTCCTTCGCGGTGAGATGCTTCTCGACCAGCGGCAGGATCTGCTCCTCTTCCAGCGCCATGTGTTCCACGAGAGCGGCCGTCAGCCTCTCGAACGCGTCAGCGAGCGCTTCGCCGCCCTGCCCGGTTGAGCGCCAGCCGCCGAGCAGCCCGGTGACCTCCGTGTGTCCGTCCTCGATGGCCCGGTGCTGCTGCTCCATGGTCGGCACGATGGCCGCCGCCTCCGCGCCCCCGCGCTCCACGAGCTTGGGCCACAGCAGCAGGTCCTCGCCTTCGTGGTGCTGGTGCAGGACGGCGCACACCAGAGCGGCGTGGGCGCCGACAACCTCCGCGCGCCGGATGTCTCCCGGCGCGACGGACCGGATGAGGCCGGGCAGCAGCCGGAACTCCCGGCGCAGCCCCGCGTGGGCCATGTACATGTCGCGCGTGTCGGCCATAGGTTCATTGACGAGTCGAGCCATGTTCTCTTCCCTTGTATCGCGGCAGCACATCCCGCCACGGGATGCGGCCGGTATTCGTCGACCGGGCACGACGTCGTGTAGGACCGGACCGCCCGGTGGGCTGCGATACCGTCGCCGTCGAAGAAGGCTGCCGAGCGGGGCTTTCCGGCAGGCCAAGCGCTACGAATCAAGGCGCTTGCTTTGCCGGAAACGGAGAACGGGCCGCAGCCGCCAGAGGAGCATGCCAAGAGGACGCATCCCCGTGCATCGGCCAGATGACTTGACCACGCGGCCCAGGTAAGGGATGACGGAGCAATCTCAACTGAACCGGGTGCCGAGGATCCGCCTCGAGGGCTTTGTCGTTCTCTCGTTCAGCCCGAGGGGCCGGCGCCCTACGGCCGGTGTCGTCGAGACGGCGGGGTCGCTTGGGGCGGGGGGTGACGGCGCGGCTGCCGGGTCAGGCCGGACGGAACCGCGGCGACGTGGTCAGGGCCGGTCCAGGTCGGCCAGGGCGTCGCGCAGCGCGGCGCGGGTGGTGATCCCAAGTTTGGGAAAGACCTGGTAGAGGTGGCCGCTCACGGTGCGGTGGGAGAGGTGGAGCTTCTCGGCGATCTGCTTGTTGGTGAGTCCGGAGGCAGCGAGCCGGGCGACCTCGGATTCCTGTGGCGTGAGCCCGGCGGGGTCCGACTTGTGCCGGGTCGCCCACCCGGCTGCCTTGAGGTGGCGTACGGCCCGGTCGGCCCATGGACGCGCGCCGAGCTCTTCGAAGATGTGCAGCGCGGTCACCAACGTCTTTCTGGCGGCTTTGGTCTTCCTCGCTTGCCACAACCGTTCGCCGTAGGCGAGGGTCACCCGGGCCCGCTCAAAGGGCCAGTCGTCGATGCCGGGAAGCGACAGCGTCCGCTCGAACAGTGCCGTCGCCTCGTCGGTGTCCGTGGCCGCCAAGGCCGTGGCGCCGCCGACGAGGAGCGCGAGGCGTGGCGAGATGTGTGCGATCCCGGCTTCCTGAACGGCCCGCACATGGGCGGTCGCCGCCGCCCGGCGGTCGGTGCGCAGGGCGGCTTCCACCAGGTCCATCACCACCCAGACCGCGTGCGGGACGTAGCGCGCCAGCGAGCCGGCCGGGCTGATGGCCTCCGCGTGCCGGAACGCGCTCTCGAAGTCCCCTTCCGCCAGCGCCGCCAGCACCCGCAGGTGCGCGGCAGTACTCATCATGTGGCCCACGCCCCGGGACGCCGCCTGGGACGTCATCGCGTCGGCCGTCTCCACAACGGAACCGACATCACCGCGTGCCGCCGCGACCAGTGCCTTCTCGTACCGGAAGTACCAAGTGTAGGACGGGTAGTCGACCTGCCCGCTGAGCAGCAGTCCTTCGTCGGCCAGGCGGATCGTCTCGTCCCAGCGGCCGGTGTTGAACGCGTCCTGGCACAGGAGCGGAAGAACCCCGAGCTTCTTGACGGCCAGGCCTGCGCCCTGTTCCTGGCCATGGATACGGCGGGCAGCGTCGCGCGCACGGGACAGCCTGTCCACGTAGACGCCCGCGGTGCCGATGCGGACGATCTTCGTCGGATCGCTCTCATGGGCAAGCCCGGCGAGCAGTTCGTCCAGTTCGCGCAGCGCGGCGACGCCGACCCGTGCGGGATCGCCGAGCGCCGCCGCGGACACCGTGATCACCGCGGGCACGTCGGGAAGGCGTGCCACGATCCTGTGGAAGGCCTGCCACAGTTCCTGCCGGCCACCGAAGTGGCACAGCAGGATCAGCACGTAGAGGGCTTCGTCGAGCGCGGGATCGTAGGAGCCACGCCGGTGGAGCGTCTTCTCGATGGCGTTGACCATCACTTGGTGGGCCGGGTCGATGTCCCCGGTGCCGTTGAGCATGAGGTGGACCGTGGTGGCCGCCGAGTAGAGGGAGGCGTGGTCGTCGGTGCCGGCTTGCCGGGCGTCTTGGAGGAGGTGGGAGGCGCTGACCAGTTCGCCGGTCGCGTCGGCGCTGATGAAGGCTGCCTGGGCGAGTCGGCGGGCGCGGTCGGGCGCCGCGGGGCTCAGGTGCCCGGCCCGCGTGAGGGCCCGGATCGCGGCGAAGGAGTCACCGCGTGTGCCGGCCATGTGGGCGCTGCGTTCGAGGAGGGCCGCGACCTCCTCGTCGGACTCCACGGACGCTTCGCCCAGATGCCATGCCCGGCGTTCGAGCTGGTCATGCAGCACGTCGGCGATGGTGCAGTGTGCCGCACGGCGCTCCGCGGTGGTGGAGGCTCCGACGACCGCCGAGCGGATCAACGGGTGCCGGAAACCCAGGCGGTGGCCGCTGTCGTCGATCCGGACCAGGTCGTCCTGTTCAGCGGGGCCCAGGTCAACCAGCGTGGCCTGGACAGAGGGGTGCTGTCCCGCGCGTTGCAGGACGGCCAGGTCACCGGTCCCGTCCAGCGCGGCGATCAGGAGCAGACGGCGCGAGGCGGGCGGCATCCCGGCTACGCGCCCGGCGAAGAGGGCTTCCAGGCGCCGGCCCAAGGGAAGGACCTCGGGGAGGCGCTCCAGCGCCGAACGCTGGGGCCCGGTCAAGGCGGTGGGCAGCTCCAGCAGCGCGAGCGGATTGCCGTGGGCGGCGGTGAGGACCCGGTCCACCACGCTCCACACCAGGCCCGGATGACGGAGCCCGACGAGTCGGCACGCGGATCGGCGGTCCAGGGGCAGGACCTCGTGTGTGGGCAGGCCCGTGCCGTCGAAGAAGCCCCTGCTTCCCCCGCGGGCCGCAGCCAGGAAGGTGATACCGGTGCCGGTGAGGCGGCGGGCCACAAGCCCGAGGACCACGGCACTGGCCCGGTCGACCCAGGGAAGGTCGTCCACGACCAGCAACAACGGCTGCTCCGCGGCCGCACGACGCAGCAACGCCAGTGCGGCATTGGCGACGACGAGGCTTTGCGGTGTTGCACCTGCGCCGAACCCCAGCGCCACCCGCAGTGCCTCACGGTAGAGGTCGTCGAGCGCCTCGATCTCCTCATGGAGAGGGAGAAGCAGCTGGTTGAGCGCGGAGTACGTCATACCCGTCTCGAATTCCGCGCCCGCCGCCCGCAGGACGCGGACACCGGCCGCCGCAGCGCGCCGGGCGACCGCGTCCAGCAGGGCGGTCTTGCCCACCCCGGGCTCGCCCGACAGCAGCAGCGCCCCGAGGGCGCCCGCCGGACGGTCGAAAAGGTCGTCGATCAGCTCCAGGTCCTTTTGACGCCCGACCAGTTCCCCCGGTTCGCAGTCGTGCGAACGGTGATCGCGGCTCACGAACGTCTCCCAATTACTTGGATCACACAGGGCGCACAGCGTCTGTCCGCCCCGGTGGTGCAGTTGTTCGGCCGCTGCCGGGGGAGCGGCAGCGGGTCCAGACCATGGTGGACGGCTGCCGGGGACGGGGCCCCGGACCGGACCGCTGTCCGAGCCGGCCGTAAGGCGCCCACCGTCTTCCTTGAACGCCCACTGCCGGCGTTTCGTTCCAGGCGCGGCAGCTGTGCCGGGCCCCTCACGGCCCCTGTGGCCTTGGCGGCTCGTCCGCCTCCTGGCGTGATGCGGCCCCGAATCGGTCGGTGTCGGCAGGACCGCCCAGGCGGGGAGGCGTCGCAGGCGTGCGCCGGCCGGCGTGTGGCCACGCTGCGTCCACCGGCCACCTCGGACTCACGTGACATCTCAGCGCCGGTCGCGAGAACGCGGGGCCCTGGGAGGGATCTCGAGCCGGTTCGCCGAGACGGGTGCGTCGCGTATCTCTGGGTCGTCCGCCCAGGTGGTCCGACGGAGACCCGGCGGGTGTGTGCTGGGGGGTACCGTTCCTGAGCGGCGGCACTATCACGGAAGGATCCGAGGGGAAACAGCCGGGAACGGCCCTGCCCTCTCCATCCTCTCCTGACCGCTGCCGGACTCCTCCCGTGCTCCTCCGGTCGCGGCCACCGTGCGGCGGGCCTTGGACAGGGAGGCCCGCCGCACCCAGCCCGTCAGCCCATGGCCCCGTGGTCCATCGCCCCGTGGTCCATCGGCGGCACGGCGCCACCGCCGGCGGCGGGCTTGCCCGGGGTGTTCATCATCTTCAGCATCATGTTCTGCAGGGTGAGCACCTCCGGCGGCATGACGACGAAGGGACGCATCATGCCCTCGTCCTCGTGGTCGAGGATGTGGCAGTGATACATGAACCGGCCGGTCTCGCGTCCGAACTGGCCGGCGACGGTCACCATGGAGTTCGCCGGCATGTTGACGGTGTCCTTCCATCCTGACTCACTGACGGCGATCGGCATCGCGTCCTTGATGATGATCGGCCGGGTGGTGCCGCCCAGCGCGGTGTCGAAGGCTGTGCCGTCGACCATGCGGCGCTCGAGGAGCTGGAAGTTCATCAGGTGGATGTGCATCGGGTGCTGGATCTGCTGCTGCACCGGACCCACGCTGATGAACGTCCACTTCTCCCAGCTCCCCGCCGCGGCGAAGAAGTTGGTGGCGTCCTCGAAGTGCTTGCCCACGACGCGGAAGGTACGGGTTCCGCCGGGCAGGGCGAGCTGCACGACGCCCTTGCCGGTGCCCGTGCCCGTGCCCGTGCCCGCCGGAGCCTCCTGCAGCTCCATGATCGTCGGCATGCCCATCGGGTCGAAGGAGAGCATGACGAAGCGCTCGACCGCGTCCTGCGGGATGTCGGACGCGGTCAGGCGCCTGAACCGCGGGTCCAGCTTCTTCGGCGCGACGTAGGACTGCTTCCGCCCCCTGCCTACGCGGAACTGCATGACCTGCGGGTACGGCACGCCGGCCGCAGGCACGGGCGTGCCCGCTGGGGCGGGAGGCGCACCGGGGGCGCCGGGCGCGACGTTGACGAGCCTGAGCCGCCGGCCGCGGAAAGCCGCGAAGTCGATCACGATGTCAACGCGCTCGGCAGGGGCGAGGGTCAGGCTCCCCTCGACGCCCTGCGGCTTGTCGAGCAGGCCCATGTCGGTGCCGATGACCTTGATCGCGCCCTTGACGGACTGCCCGGTCTCCTCGTCCACCAGAGCAAGGATGTAGGCCCGGGCGTTGGAGGCGTTCACCACGCGGAAGCGGTAGGCGGTGGCCTCCACGTCGAGGTAGGGCCACACCCGGCCGTTGACCATGGTGTAGGGGCCCTGGAACTGCACGGCGGCCGCCATCACCCCGGGGATGGACGGGCCGACCTGGATCCGCTTCGCGAGGAGCTGCCCGTTGATCCGCCCCTTGCCGTCGGTGTCGAAGTTGACATCGGCGATGGTCAGCGGGATCTCGTACCGGCCGCGCGGCAGATCGAGGCGGTCCTCGTTCTCGTCACGGATGATGTAGTTGCCGAGCAGGCCCGCCATCACGTTGAGCGCGGTCACCGGCATGGCGTGATCATGGTAGAAGAGGTGCGCCGCGGCCGTGTCATTGGTGTACTCGGCGAGCTGCGCGCTGCCGCGGGTCACGCCCGAGTCCGGGGCGCCGTCGGAGATCGCGTGCTGCCGGCCGCCGTGCAGGTGGACCGAGGTCCAAGCGGTCAGCGCGGCCACCTCGGGCCGCCCCTTCGCGCCCCGCGAGCCGGGGCTGTTCAGGGACAGGAAGCCCGGCGGCGGCCCCTCGGGCTCCACGAAGACGCCCTTGACGGGGCTGGTGCCGGTGAGCTCGTTCCGCCAGGCCAGCCGGAACCGCTGACCACGCCGGGCCTCGATGGTCGGGCCGGGAAAGTAGCCCTCGTACGTCCACATGCGGGTCGCGGGGAGCTGCGAGTGCAGACGTATCTTCATCTCGACCAGGCGCACCTCAGTGGTGTCCCGGCTCGAGGGCTTCAGAGTGGGCGGGATCGGCAGCTCGTCCTTGAACGGCGTCAGCTCGGTCACCCGCGGCGAGGAGGGGCCCTCGAGGTCCAGGGCCTTGCCACCGCTCAGCCGCGCCGACGTGTCCACCGCAGCCTTGGCCTCGGCGCCCCCACCGGCCAGCAGATTCATCCCCCCGTAGCCGGCCACGCCGGCCACGGCGCCTCCCGCGATCCCGAAGAAGGTCCGCCTCTTATGCGCTGCCACGTGCTGTCCACTCCTTGATGTTCGTTTCTCCGACGGCTTGCACGCCCGCCCGTGTCCGGATCCACCGGTGAGCGAGCCCGTCGTCATGCAGGGCACCCGGAACGGGTCACCACATCGCCGGCTTCCGCCGAAATACAGGCACTGGCCACAGAGGCTGCGCCGCTACTTCCCGCGGTGCGCCCGCCGATCCCACGCGGTCGGCCTGGGACCGCACTGAACGCATGCACGCCATGGAATCCGGACGGCAGACACGGCATGCCAGCAGGCTTTCCGGCGGCCTGATTCACGCCGGTCCGCGCACACCCCACCACGATCCGTCATGGCGGGTTCCCACAGCTCATGGGCGGGCATGCAAGACCTCTCACCTTCCGAATCGCCATGAGCCTGTCGTCATGTGCGGATACGACATATCCGAACCAGATCCCGTTCGAAGCCCAGTCCGGTGATGGCCGCGAAGGTGAGCGTACGCATCGACGCGTGGCCGAACATGAGTAACATGACCTGTTTTCCCGTGGGGCAGCCCCCGTCATCCTTCTTCGGTGAACCGGTTGCCGTCGCCCTGCCGCCTCGCCGAAACAGTGGAATGGGCATGACCAGCCGAAGGGCGCCGTGCGGATTCCTGCGTCCGTGGTGCGGACACGTGGCGTCGGCTCACGGGGACTCTGCCCCGGCGGCGGCCGGGCGCCCATTCCCACGGCGCCGGTCCCGCGCTCAGGGTCGGCTCGTCGACGGCGCCCACGATCAGCACCAGGGCAGCCATGACCGGCTGGGGGTCTTCTCACTGGTGGGCGTGGACGGTTTTGAACGCCGACATCCGCCTTGTAGGCCTGGTGGTCATGGTCATCGGGGGTGCGCAGGTCATACCGGCATTGGGGAGTCCCCAGCTCTCAGCCAGTCATCGCGACCGCGACGTACAACTGAGTACGTCCGCATCAGGCGGTCGATATGCAGAGCCCGACTGACCGGTTCAGGCCTGTGCCGCGGAAGGAGCGGGAGGTGCTGGGCCTGAAGATGCCGGGGGTGGTGTCGGCCGTCCCGCAGCAGCGGACGGCTGCAGTGGTGCCTTGCGCCTTGGAGCGGGCTGAGGTGGTGCCCGCCGCGGTGATGCCAGAGGCGTCCGTGCTGCCGGGCCACGCCGCGTCGGTCGGCTCCTCCTCCGGCGCCGAAGGTGAGCCCGGGCGCACCGTGTCCTGGCGGGCCGACTACCGCCGGCTCAACCACCGATAGGACGGCGATCCCCTCGATGACTGGCCTTCCTCGGTCTCGCCACCGCCCTTTGCTGTTGCAAACAGCGCGTCTGGCGCACCAGTACGAGAACGTCAACCGGCTCTGCTACGTCCGTGGCCCCGAGGGCATCGCCGTCGGACGCGGTGAGCAGCTCAGCTGAGGCCGCCTGAATTCGCCGCGCACCCAGGGCGAGCGGGGCCGGCCCTGCCACGGCCGACTGACGGCTGCTACGCGTCTTGGCATGGCCAGCGGTACTTGTGAATCAAGCTTGACGGGCTCGCACGGCCTGTCCTGCCTCGAAGGTCGGCGCACATATCAGCAGAGTCACCGGCACGGACCGGCACGCGCACCGCATCTCCGCCCGCTTCCGTACCAGCTCTTCCGGAACAATCGGACTGCTTGATCCGGCTACCGACCTACATGCCGACGGACTTGGCGCGTGGGTGTGGTTCCCGGTGGTTTCCCGGCGCACGATCGCAGTCAGGTGACCATATACACTCCGGATGTGATCATGCCAGGCATCTCGGGCGTCGACTCGCCGTCCAACTCCAGTTCACCGCGCATGCACATCCAGGTTGCACTGGCTCACGCGCAGCGCGACGAGTTGCTGAGACAGCGGTGGCGGAGACTGAACGACGCTCGTCCTTGGCACGTGCACTCGTTGCGAGTTCCGCGGCAGTACACGACAGGCCATTACCGGTGCTGGGTGGACTCCTCCGAGATCGGGGACATTGCCGTCAGCGAGCAATACGGCGACGCGGTGGAAGGCGTCATAGGCATGAAGCGGGCCACGGAGCGACGCACGGTGGTTCACATCATGCACAGTGGCGGGCTGAGCCTCACCGAAGCAGGTCGTACCGTTCAGGTCCCACCGGGCACGATGTGCGTACGGGATGCACAGGTGCCGCGGGAGTTCTCCTATCGCCCCGGCACACGGGCGCGGGTACTGCTGCTGCCCTCGGAAACACTGACCGGCACCGGACTCGACCAGCTGCCGACGCTCACGGTCATCTCCCAGAAAGCTCCCGAGGCGCGGCTGCTGCTGGGACAGCTTCATCTGATCCGCAGGATGCGGGGTGAATTGAGTCCGGCAGGCGTCCACGCCGCTCAGCAATCCGTCGTGCAGTTGCTGGCAGGCGCGCTCATGGCCCGGGGGGTGTCCGCCGACCCTGCCTTCCGCCCTTCGCTGCGCACGGCTGCCCGCAACTGTGTGGAAGCCCGGCTCCTGGACCCTCACCTGTCTCCGGCCGAGGTGGCAAGGACCCTGTCGGTCTCGGTTCGCACATTGCACCGAGCTTTCGCCGAAGTCGATGAGTCCCTGATGGCATACGTCCGGCGGCGCCGTTTGGAGCGAGCGCGCGAAGAACTCGTCGCACTGGGCGGGAGGTACACCGTATCCGCCGTAGCGGCTCGATGGCACTTCGCCGATGTGAGCCACTTCAGCCGGGCCTTCAAGCGGCAGTTCGGCGAGACACCGAGCTCGCTCGTTCACTGATGCCGCGAAGGAGCGGGAGCTTCCCGCTCCGGGCCGCGAGCGGACGATTCCCGGTCCACAACCGGGCTTTCGTCCACGGGTGGACCTTACTTCGCCGGCCGTCGCTGCTCGCCTCGATGCAGGATCGACGGCTCTCAGCGGCGCGCCGCCGCGTCCTGCCGAATGGGCCTTCGGCAGGACGTGGCTCGGCGTGCCTTCCACGGCAAGCCGTGGCGGTGGGCGGGCTCTATTGAGCGGACACCGGGGTGGTGACGTTGCTGAAGTTGTTGGCTCCGGCGGCGTTGGCCGCCGTGACCGGGCCGTGCGTCCAGATGCCGAGGACGTTGTTGGAGATCGTATTTCCGGTGATCTGGATGGACATCGACTCCACGGTGCTCACAAGCAGGCCCGTCGTCTGCAGATCGTGCGTGGTGCCAGTGTAGGTGTCCCCCACGACGTTGTTGGTGCCGATCTGGTTGTTGCTGACGACGTTGCCGCCCAGGTCCAGGCCGGACGCGCCACCGTGCACAGCCACAGCCGCCCAGCCGTTGCCGGTCACGACGTTGCTCTGCACGGTGTTGCCGTAGACCGCGCCGCCGGCCACGGCCGACGCGATAGTGATCCCGCCGCCGCCCGCCTCAAGTCCGTTGTCGAACACGTTGTTGCTGGTGATGCTGTTGCCGAAGACGCCACCGGCACTGGGGGCGCGCACGCCTCCAGGAGCCGCCGCCCCGTTGCGGGAGACCAGGGTGAAGCCGGAGCCCAGGGCGTTGCCGTGTACGGAGTTCCCGCTGAAGGTGCTGCCCGAGGCGGGACCTGTCTCGTCGCTGATGACGATCCCGGAGCCGTTGCCGCTGACGGTGCTGGCCAGCACGGTGGCGTTGGAACTGCCGAGCAAGTGGATGCCTCCGCCGCAGTCACCGGGCTTGTCCTGCGTCGGCCGGCACGGAGCGTATGAGTTGGCGACGGCGTTCGGGCCCGTACCGGTGTTGTTGCCCGTGACGATGGTGTTCGCGATGGTCGCGTTCTTCACACTGTTGACCAGGATCCCCTCGCCGACGGCGTTCTTCACCGTGAACCCGGTCACCGTGACGTCGGGCGCGCTGATCTCGATGCCGTTGACGAGGTCGGTTGCGTCGATGGTGACGTTCGAACGGGCTTCGAGAGCCAGCGGCTTGGACACCGCGATGTCCTCGTGGAACGTGCCGTTGCAGACGACGACTCGACCACCGCCGGCCACCCCCTTGACAGCCGCATTGATCGAGGTGAAGGCGGGAGTGCTGCAGCTGGTGTTCGCTGCGGAAGCGACGGCGGTAGGCGAGACGTAGACCGTCTGGGGGAGGGTCTGCGGAAGGGAGAACGCGTAGAGCTTGTTGTTGTCACCCTTGGACGGGAAGAACGGGCCCAGATTCTGGGTGTGGTATCCGGAGCCCCAGTACACCGAGCCGTCCACGATCGACGCGCCGCCGAGGACCGCACCTCCGCTGGGGAAGCCCCACTTGATGGCGCCGGTCGCGGCGTCGAGCGCGTACATGTTGTTGCCGGTCGGATTCGTGGATCCGCCGTAGACGACGCCGTTCGCGCTGGACACGAAGGACATGGGAGAGGCCGAGTCGGGCGTTGCGGTCTCCCACAGGATGTTCCCAGTGGCAGGGTCGAGGGCGGCCCAGAAACCGCCCGTGGTGGTCGACTTCTGCCCGGTCGCGGACGTGAGAGTCACGGGCAGGTGGTTGGTGTTGGTGTTGGCGACGTAGATGCGCTTGCCGTCGGCCGCCGAGCCCCACTGCAGGCCACCGAGGTTGCCGCCGGGGCCGACCGCCGTGGCCCAGACGATCTTTCCGGTGGCCGGGTCGAGCGTCCAGTAGACGCCGCTCTTCTGACCGATACCGAGCAGGTCGGTGGTCTTGCCGTCGACGGTGGTGGTGAAGAGGTTGGGACCAGCGCCGAAGTCGAAGTCGTCACCGAACCGCTGGCCGACGGTCCAGGTGTCGGCGGTCAGGGTCTTGGTGCCCCAGACGATCTCGCCGGTGTGCATGTCGAAGGCGACGATGGAGTCCTGGTAGTTGTCGGCCGCCCCGGGATCGCAGTCGGTCTCGTCGGGCGAGGTGCATACGCCGGGCGGCACGGTGTAGTTGTTCCCCGTTCCGACGTACACCAGCCCCGTCTTCTCGTCGACCACCGGGTTGCTGCCCCACACAGCGCCGCCGGTGTAGCCCTCGGGAACGACGTAGGTCTTCCACAGCTTCTTGCCGGTGACGGCGTCCAGGGCGACAACGCTGCCGCGGAACGTGTACGGCGGGGCGAACTTCTCGGCCTTGGACGACACGCCGACGTACACGACACCGTCGGCGATGACGGGCGACGACGTCACGATGGCGGCCGCGTCGGCGTCGATCTGGGTCTTCCAGAGCCTGGTGCCGGTCAGGGCGTCGATCCCGAAGAGGAACGCGCCGTCCGTGCTGTCGCTGCGCTGCTCGCCCGACCCGGTGACGATCTCGCCGTTCCAGTACGCGGGGCTGAGCCGCGAGATGTCGCCGGCGATCCCGGTGTACTCGCTGATCTGGTGGCTCCAGATCTTCTGACCGGTCGTCGCCTGCACCTTGTACAGGTTGCCTGCCCAGTCCGGCGCGTACACGTAGCCGTCCACCACGGTCGGCGTGGCCGAAACGCTGTCTCCTGTGGTGAAGGTCCACTTCGTCTTCAGGTTGGCCACGTTGTCCGTGCCGATGGTGCGCTCGGCGGCCGCGTTGTGCGTGTCGCCGAGGTCGCCACCCGCGTACGGCCAGTCGGACGCGGATGCCGTCGACGCGACCGGGGCCGCGACGGTCGCGGACGGTGCGGCCGTCGCCGCCACGGCGTTGGCGGGCAGGGACGCCATGAGTCCGGCCATGGCCAGCCCAACCACGCCGGCACGCACCCGCCTTCGCCTTGCGCGGGCGGGTATGCGGGGTATGGACATGAAGGAGCACCTCCCGATGCTTGCTGATCTTGCGATCGAGAGCATAGGGACGCCCTGCCAGGGCGGCGGGCCGCCTTTGGCGTGCGACGTGCAGCCTCGGCGGATGGGAACTGAGATCAGCGCGGCTCCGTTTTTGGGGCTCTCGATAATGGTTCGCAGGCGTGGAGCGAGGATTCCTGCGCAGCTTCCATGAGGCTTGGGACGTCCCGGAGCTGTGGACCGGGGCCTCATGAGGATTGCCCCGAGCGGAAAACGCGGAAGCGAGTCCAGCGAGGTCATTTCCGAGGGCCGCCTGATCATTTTCTGAGTCCCAGGGACACTCCGCCGCCGGGTAGAAGCATCGCGACCAGCACGATCGCCCCCGACTGGGAACTGTCCGGCGTGCGAGTGGCGCCACCCCAAGGGTCCGAACGATGCCGCCGACGAGGTCTTTCACTCATCGGCACCCCCAAGAGGGTGTTGCGAATTATCTGCCCGACTCAGGAGGTAGCCCGGCAGGACAGCGCTCGCTACGCCAAATTCCGCCACAGCCGCACATTCCTTCACTCGGCCATGACTCACCCTCCCCCCGCGACGTTCTGGCCCAGTTTCGGAATCGGCACATCACGCCTCACGTCGCTGGACGGCGCATTCGCAGAAAGGGCGAGGCCCTTCAGTCGCAGGTCGCGATCCAATGCGCGGTCGACGCTCGGGGCGGCATCCACGCTTGGGTGGCCTCCCGGCGAGCGTGGCACGGAAGTTCATGTGCTTGACACTGGCCTTCCAGCGCTCCAGCCGCAATGCGTGATCTTCATGCCTGGATGGCGTGCCGTGGGCAGCGGACGGCCCGGGATCGGGCACGGTGGCGGCACCGCCAAGTGGAACAGCCGCGATTCCCCACCGTCCGGCCTGGTCCGCGCGATGCCGCGGGGCATCTTTTGTCCTGCCGTGCTCGTGAGAGCGACGACGCCCGTGTTCCGTGCGGAGAGCTCCGAGAGGTTCGGCCCAGGTGCCCGCCGATGGCTGGCAGTGGCTGCCAGGGTCGCCGCGGTGCTGCAGGACGCCTGGCAGCGCCTCGCCGACCAGCAGGCCGCCGTCATTGCGGCGATCGGCGACAACGCCCGGTCCCGGGAGGCCGCCGGCCGTCTCGCCCAGTTCCAGGCCGCCATCACCGACTTGCAGCAGTGTGTCGACAGCGAAGCGCGGGCGTTCGTGTCCGTGCAGCTGCCGCACCTGTACGAGGAAGGGGCCCGGGCCGCGGCGCGCGCGGTCGGCGGGCACTTCTCGTGGACGCTCATCCACCGCGAGGCCCTGCAGTCGCTGGCCTCCGACTCCTACGCCGACTTCCTGCGCCGCTCGCAGGAGGAACAGCGCATGGCCGGCGCGTTCTACCGGGCCGTGCGGGACGCCGCACGGCGCGAGGTGCCGCTGCTGGCCGCCGGCCAGACCACGGCCCTGCCGGCCGCGAAGGCCATGGCTGACCGCCTGGCCGCCGAGCACCAGCTGACGACCGTGATCTACCGCAACGGCCTTGGCTGGACCGCCCCGAAGGTCCGCCACGCCGACAGCGCCGACCTGTGGACCTGGCTCATCATCGCCGCGCACACCCAGCTTCGCCTCGCCCGTCCCCTTGCCGAGGACCTCCGCCGGCCCTGGGAACGTCCCGCCGCACCACGCCGCCTCACCCCCGCCCGCGTGCGGCAGGGGTTTCGCAACGTCCACGCGACCACGGCCCGTCCGGCGGCCGCACCGAAACCGTCCCGGCCGGGTGTGAAGCTCGCCCAGTGTCGCGGCCAAGCGTGGCTCCAGCGCCTCCACTTCGTCCCGGGCCTCGGCGAATCGATCCAGCTCGAGCAACACAGAAACCACTGCAACGTGGTGGCGGCGCGGCTTGGCCTTGCCTGCCGGGCTCTTCGGTACCTGGCCGGGCAACGCCTGCTGGTGCATCCGGCTGCGGTGCGGCGGCCTATCGACGGTCTACGGGGCCGTGCGAACCGGACCGCGTGAACGCAACAGCGCGCCCTCGACCACGCATCTGCGGGTGCTGCCCAGGGGCAGCACCCGCGTGTGTCCTGGCACGGCCTCCCCCACGATGTGCACACTTATGTAAGGTGGTGTGCATGACGGAGACGACGTACTCGATCGTGGAAGCCCGGGCCCGCCTGGGTGCCATCGCCCGCGAAGTCAGCGCCACCCGCGAGCCGGTCGCCATCACCGACCACGGCCAGACCGTCGCCATACTGGTCAGCCCCGCCGACGCCCTGGAACTCCAGGAGCTGCGGGCCCTGGCCGCCTACCGGGCACGCCAGGCCCGAGGTGACGACGCCGGTGTCCCGCACGACGAGGCCTACCGGCGGATCTTCGGCGAGGGCACGGCGTGAGCTACGAGGTCATCTGGGAGCCCGAGGCCCTCGCCCAGGCAGAACGGCTCGCCAAAGACGACCCCGACGGAGTACGCCAGGTGTTCGCCGCCGTCGACCACCTCGCCGTCGACCCGCGCCCCGACGGCGCATTCGGCAGCGCCGACCTGCTGCGCATCCACATCGGCGCCTACCGCGTGATGTACGAGATCAGCGAACAGCAGATCCGCATCAGCGTCATCCACCTCGGACGCGTGCGCTGACCCGAGGCCCGGTTCGGACGGCTCACCGCGGTCGCGTTCCTGGGCGTCAACGGCCACACCCTGATTTACCGGCCGGAGGGCGCCGCGGTTCTGATGCGCGACGTCATCTCCGGCGAGGTGCCCGTCCGGTCTCGGGCGAGGCCGCTCAGAGAGGTGTCCAGGCAGATCCGCTCGCGGACCTCCCCGGCCGCCCGGACCAGGGCGCGTCGTCGTCCGGCTCAAGCGGCCGGGACGGCGTCGTCGACGGAGCCGGGGACGTCGGCGCGGTCACCGGCCTTCCGTGCCGGCTTGAGGAAGAGGGCGAGGACGATGCCCACGGCGAGGGTCGGGGCGATCCACAGGTACCCGGTGGCCGTGGCGTGGGCGAAGGCGTCCAGCGCGCTGTCGCGCAGGGTCACGGGCAGCCGGCCGATGGTGTCGGGGCGGGTGGCGTCGAAGCCGCCGCCCGCCGGGAGGCCCCGGGTGCGGTCGGCGAAGCCGGTGTTGAGGAAGCTGCCGAAGACGGCGACACCGAAGGCCGCGCCAATGGAGCGGGCGAAGGTGACCACGGCGCTGGCGGCTCCGAGATCGGTGGCGGGCACGCTGTTCTGCACCGTGGTCAGCACGACCATGGGCACCATGCCGATGCCTGCGCCGGTGACCAGGAAGTAGACGCTCAGCACGAGGGTGCCGGTGGCCGCCCCGATGGTGCCCAGCAGCAGCAGCCCGGCGAGGTTGGCGAGCAGGCCCGCCAGAAGGATCATCCGCAGCCGGCCGACGTGTGCGGCCCAGCGACCGGCCAGGGACTGGCTGGCGACCAGGCCGGCGACCAGGGGCAGCATGTGGACACCGGAGAGCGTGGCCGAGACCCCGTGGACGATCTGGAGGTAGGTCGGCAGGTAGACCAGCACGGCGAACATCGCGGCGTTGGCGAAGAACCCGATCAGCGAGGAGAAGACGACGGTCCGGGAGGTGAACATCGCCGGCGGCAGGACCGGGGCGGCGGCGCGGCGCTCCACCGGCACCAGCAGCACGGCCAGCGCGACGGTCGCCGCGATCAGGCCGACGATGGCCGGTGAGCCCCAGCCCCAGCGCTCGCCGAAGGACGTGACGAGGACGAGGCCCGTGGCGATGGCGGCCAGGATGGTGGACCCGGGATAGTCGATGCGGGCCTTGGCGCCCCGGGTGGCCGCGGGCAGCGACCGCGCGGCGACGAGCAGGGCGATGACACCGACGGGCAGATTGACCAGGAAGGCCCACCGCCAGGACAGCTGGTCGGTGAAGACGCCGCCCAGTAGGGGGCCGACGATGCTGGCGACGCCGTAGACGGAACCGAACATGCCCTGGTAACGGCCGCGTTCGGCCGGGGCGACGATGTCTCCGACGAGGGCGAAGGTCAGTACGATCATGCCGCCGCCGCCCACGCCCTGCAGAACGCGGGCGCCGATCAGCTCGGGCAGGTTCTGCGCCAGGCCGCAGAGCACCGAGGCGGCCAGGAAGACCGAGGTCGCGGCCAGGTACAACCGCTTGCGGCCGAACATGTCGCCGAGCTTGCCCCACAGCGGCGTCGCGGCCGTCGACGCGAGAAGGTACGCGGCGCTGACCCACGCTATGTCGTCGAATCCGTTCAGGTCCTGCGCTATGCGGGGCAACGCGGTCGAGACGATCGTCTGGTCCAGGGCCGCGAGGAGGACGGCCAGGATCAGCGCGCTCATCGGCGCTGCGACGCCGCGGGGCGCGGGTGATGGGGACTCGTGTGATTTCGACATCGAGACGTGCCTTTCCGGGAGTGGTGCGCAGGGACGCTGTGCCATCCGCCGTTGACCGATGGGGCCCATCGCGATGGCATTACCAATGCCATCTGCCACATTAATGTAGCACTTACAGCGAAGGCCTCTACGTCTGAGAGGCGTTAGATGTCATAGGTTTCACACTCGGCCGTTAGACTCGTTCCGGTGAGAGCCGACGCAGCACGCAATCTGGAAACCGTCCTGACCACCGGGGCGCGCATGCTCGCCGCCGACCCGGGCGTGAGCATCGCGAGCATCGCCACCGAGGCGGGCGTGGACCGGCGCACGGTCTACCGCCGCTTCACGTCCCGCGACGAACTCCTCGCGGCCATCTACGAAGCCCGCCTCACGGCCATCGAGCACGCCATCGAGGACGCCCGGCTGCGCGAGGCGCCCGTAGCCGTCGCCCTGCACCGCTACGTCGAGAACATCATCGCCGTCAACCGCACCTGGCCCGTCGACCTCGCCCGCATGCTCACCGACGACAGCGTCCACGCGCGCCGCGAGGCCTCGGTCCGCGAGGTCGACGCCTTCCTCGAACGCGCCACCAGCGAAGGCCTGTTGCGCCCCGGTCTCGCAGAGGGATGGACGAATGCGCTGCTGCCCCAGCTCATGCACCTGGTCGCCCGGCAACTGCCCGACCTGAGCCCCGCGCAGGCGGCGGACGTCGTCGTCGACACCCTGCTGCACGGCCTCGGAGCGTCCTGACACACCGGCGGCTCCCGCGAATCCGCGGCCGGCGATTCCGCGCGGACGCGCCAGGCCGGGGTGGCCGAAGCCCGCCGGTCCACGAGCGGCTCGCTGCGCAACCACGTCGACACGGCGGCCCCGGCCCGACGGGCCGCGCGGAGCCAGTGGGCGGGCCCGCAAGCGGCGCACGCCACACTTACGCATCCACGCCGCAACCCAACCGCGGATGTCCCACAGGGGTGGAACCTCATTCCATAAGTGCTACAGTCGAGTGACAGATCAAGATCGGTAGCGCAAGCCTCACGGGCCCCATCGCCCCGCGGTCGGCCCCAGAACCCCGGGGACACTCCAACCGTTCACGGCAGGGCCTGCGCGCCGGACGGCCCGCGAAGGACGACCGGTGCGCACGCGCGTGGCCAACGACCTCCGCCGCAGGAGCCCGGCCTCCGCGAAACGCCCGCAGGCCAAGCACCCCACCAAGGAGAGACATGCCTGTCACCACCCTTGACCCGAAGCCCGCCCTGATCGTCGTCGACCTCCAGAAGGGCATCCTCGGGCTGCCCCTCGCGCACCCGGCCGCCGACGTACTCGCCCGGAACGCCGAACTGCTCGCGGAATTCCGTCACCGCGGCCTGCCCGTCGTCCTGGTGAACGTCGCCGGCGGCCCTGCCGGACGCAACGACCTCGGCGCGCGCTTCCCCACCCCGACCCCGGAGTGGACCGAACTCGCCCCCGAGCTCGACGCCGGCGCGGGCGACCACTTCGTGACCAAGCACGCACGCAGCGCCTTCACCAAGACCGGCCTGGACGAGTGGCTGCGCGCGCGGGCCGTGACGCAGGTCGTCATCACCGGCATCGCCACCAGCAGCGGCGTGGAGTCCACAGCCCGCGACGCCCACGAGCAGGGCTACAACGTCACGGTCGCGCTCGACGCCGTGACCGACACCGACGGCGTCGCGCACGACCACACCATCGCCAGGATCTATCCGCGCATCTCCGAAACGGGCACCACCAAGGACATCCTGTCCGCACTCGCCGCCACGAACTGAAATCCGCAGAACAAATTCTGACGCTACGCCACCAAGGCGAACCGCGAGGGTGACACGGAATGCCGGCCGGCGCGCGGTAAACGAGGCCGCCGGAAGGGCAACGGCGCCGCTCACCCCCTGAGCCAGCCCGTGACGGCGGCAGGCCGCGAGGCTGGCCGGGGTCGGGCCCAGCCGCCGCAGGCGCTGAAACAGCGTTCGACTGCGTAGCGGCGCCCGCAGGTCTTGGCAACGAACGGGAGCGACGGCTGACCGGCGCCGGAGCTCCGGGACCGTCGCGCCGTTGCGCCACCAGCGCCCCCGACAGGCACACCTTGTCGACGACCTCCGTCGCCAACGCCAGCCTTCACCGCCTCCGTTCGCGTCACGCCTCATTCCGTCACCTGCTTAACCGGTGATACGGTCTGTCTCGGGCTTCGCCGAACCGGGCATCACTCCCCCGCCCTCCCCATGCGCTGCCACCTCCCGCGCACGCCGACCTACTTGAACGGAAACCCATGAAACGAGCTCTGGCCGTCCTCGCCGCCTGCGTGCCACTGGCCGCAGCGGTCTACCTGCCGACCGCGTCCGCCGAGCCCGGGAACGGCTCCGGTTCCGTGGCGCCGACCTGCGCGACGCCGTCCGTGAAGGCCCCGGCCGGCACCGAAGCGGAGTCCGTGACAGCGGCCCGCAAGGAGGGCGGCACCGTTCACGGAAACGGACTCCTGGGCGGCACGGTCACCGGCGTGCCCGCTTACTGCGAGGTGACGGTCACCCTGACCCACCCCGGCGACAACGACCACGCCGAGGTGCAGACCTGGCTGCCCGTCACCAACTGGAACGGCCGCTTCCAGGCCCTCGGCGGCAGTGCGTACGCGGCCGGGGACAACGGCACCGGGATGGCCACCGCGGTCAAGAACGGTTACGCCGTGACGACCACCGACGCGGGCGTCGGCGACGTCCTCGACGTCAACTGGGCGCTGAACGACGACGGGCAGGTCGACACCGCGCTGCTCAAGAACTTCGCCTCCCGTTCCCAGCACGAGGCGGCGGTCGTCGGGAAGCAAGTCGTCGACGACGTCTACGGCAAGCGCGCCGCCTACGCGTACTTCAACGGCTGCTCCACCGGCGGACGCCAGGGCTACATGGAGGCCCAGCGCTACCCCGACGACTACGACGGCATCCTCGCCAAGGCGCCCGCCGTCAACTGGGACGAGTTCGAGGTCGCCACCCTGTGGCCGCAAGTCGTCATGAACAACGAGAAGACCTATCCGACGGCCTGCGAGTTCAAGGCCTTCACCGACGCCGCCGTGAAGGCGTGCGACCCGCGCGACGGCCTCAAGGACGGCCTGGTCAACGACCCGGCCCGGTGTGACTTCGACCCGCGTCGGTTGATCGGCACCAAGGTCGTCTGCGCCGGCGAGGAGCTGACCCTCACGGCCGCCGACGCGGCCGTGGTCCGCAAGATATGGGACGGCCCCCGCACCCCGTCGGGCAAGAAGCTGTGGCCCGGCGTCCCGGTCGGGGCCGACCTGTCGGCCCTGGCCGGCGTCACCGGCCCCGACGCGAGCGGCGACGTCAAGGGCGCTCCGTTCCCCGTGCCCGAGTTCTGGGTCACCACATGGGTGAAGAAGCAGCCGTCGTTCGACGTGTCGACGATCACGTACGAACGGTTCACCCGGCTGTTCCGGCAGTCCGAGGCCGAGTACGACAAGGTCATCGGCACCGACGACCCCGACCTGTCCGCCTTCCGTGACTCCGGCGGCAAGCTCCTGAGCTGGCACGGCCAGGCCGACCAGTTCATCCCGGCCCAGGGCACGGTCGCGTACCGCGAGGACGTCGAGTGGACGATGGACGGCGCCAAGAAGGTCGACGACTTCTACCGCCTCTTCCTCGCCCCGGCGACGGTCCACTGCGGCCTCAACTCGGGCGACGGCACGATCGACGACCTCGGTGCGCTGAGGACCTGGGTCGAGCACGGCAAGGCCCCCAAGACGCTGCCCGCCACCCTGGTCGACTCCGCCGGGCAGGAGGTCAGCCGTGACCTGTGCCGCTACCCGGCACTCTCCCGCTACGACGGCCACGGCGACCCGGACAGGGCCTCCAGCTTCCGCTGCGTCGCCCCGTCCCGGCACTGACCGCTCCGCGACGGCCTGAGACGGACCGAACCATCATGCGCATACGGCGAACGGCGAACGCTCGTCCGTGCTGAGGCCGTAACCGAGGCGCCGCATCCCAGCCGCGGCATGGGCCGCCACGCTCCACGGCCGGCACCCCGTGTTCGACGGGGTGCCGGCTCGGGCCACGGCAGGGCCCGGGTGTTGGCCGACTTCTACCGGCCGCCGCCTTCGTCCCCCTGGTGAGCCGGGCTTCCCGTACCGGGGAGCAAGGCACTCACACCCAGGCGGCGCCCAGGATGTCCTTGAGGCCGGCGGCGGCGAACAGCCGGCGGCGGGAGGCCTCCAGTCGCTCCTGCGCCTGGGCCGCCTGTCCCGTCAGCGCACCGTGGCGCTTGAGGATGCGGCCGTCCACGAGCACCGTGTCCACGTCGGCGGGGCCGGCGTTCAGCACCACCGTGGTGACGGCGTCGTTCAGCGGAGTCAGATGCGGACGGCGGGCGTCGACGAGGATGACGTCCGCACGCTTGCCGGGGGTGAGCGAACCGATCCGGTCGCTCATGCCCCACGCCGCCGCCCCGGCGGTGGTGGCGAAGCCGAGGACGTCGTGGTGGTCGAGTTCCACCTCCATCGGCGGCTCGTCGCGTCGCAGGGCGTCGGCGTTGGCGCGTGCCCGCTCGGCGGCGAGGGTCAGCCGCATCTCGCTGAACAGGTCCGTTCCGGCGCCGGCCACGGTGTCGGCGCCCAGGGCCGGCTGGATGCCGTGGGCCAGAGCACGGCCGGTGATGGGGAAGGTGCCCATGGCCATCTGCATGTCGACGGTCGGGCACGGGGTGATGTGCCCGCCGGTCGCGGCGATCCGCCGCAGGTCGTCGTCGCTGAACGCGGCGCCGTGGGCGTGGTGCACGTCCGGCCCCAGCAGGCCGGACTCCTCGAGCACTTCCACCGTGCGGTACTTGGACAGGTAAGGCGGGATTCCGGAGTGCATGCTGACCGGGACGGCCAGTTCCCGGGCGAGCCGGATGTCGTCGGTGGTGGTGTCCGCGGTGGAGAACTCGGGGCCGCGTAGCGCCAGACCCATGGTGACGCGGGCCTCGTCGTCCGACAGCACCTCGGTGCGCACCCGTCGGGCGTCGAGGGGGTGGCGCTCGGAACTCTCGACGAACCACTTCATCACGCCCTCGCCGACGGGCGGACCGTAGAGGAAGACGGCGCGGATGCCCGAGTCGCGCAACGCGCGGATGTTCTCGTCGGCGTGCTCGGGTGTGGTGACGATGTGGGACCAGTCGGCGACCGTCGTGACACCGGCGTTGACGGCCTGCAGCGCGCCCCACAGCACACCGGCGTAGACGTCGCGCGGCTCGTACTTGTCCAGCAGACCGGCGAGCACGACCTGGAAGTAGCCGCCGAGCGAGACCTTGCCGCCCGCGCCGCCGATGGCGCCCTGCCACACGTGGCGGTGCGAGTCGACCAGGCCCGGCATGACCACGTGGCCGGCCGCCTCGATGACCTCGGCGCCCTCGGCCCGAAGTCCGTGACCGACGGCGGCGACGGTGTTGCCGCTCACCAGCACGTCGCCACCGGGCAGTTCCCCGAGTCGTGGGTCACCCGTCACTACATGCCCACCTCTGATGAGTATGGGATGGCTTGCCATGTTCCGCTCCTTCTGGTCGTGCAGGAGCTCCAGTGTCTTTCCGGCCACTATGCTTGTCCAACATTAAACTTTGCTGGGTTCAGCAAGAACCGTGCTGAAAAACCTTGAAAGAACCGGGAAGGACCGTCCATGGAGATTCGCCGGCTTCAGCACTTCATCGCGGTCGCCGAGGAGCGGAGCTTCACCCGGGCCGCCGAGCGGCTGAACCTGGTGCAGTCCGGCGTCTCCGCGTCGATCCGCGCCCTGGAGAAGGATCTGGGTGCGGCGCTGTTCGAACGCACCACCCAGCGCGTCGAACTGACCGCGGCCGGAAAGACGTTGCTGCCCCAGGCCCAGCGCATCATCGGCGCGGTGCGCACGGCCCGGCAGGCGGTCGACGAAGCCCGGGCCGGCCTGAGCGGAACCCTGGAACTCGGGATCCTGTACGGCCTCACCCCGAAACGCATCCTCAGCGCGCTCAGCGCGTTCCACAAGGCGCACCCCGCCGTGGAGATACACCTGCGCGGCCCCGGGAACCGTGGCTCGAGCTCCCACGCCGAAGACCTGCGCAACGGAGTCCTCGACCTGGCCGTCCTCATGACCGCCGGCCGCCCGCTGGCGGGGTTGCGCCTGCACGCGCTCGGCACCGAGCACCTCGCTCTCGCCTGTGCCACCGACCATCCGCTGGCCGACCGCACGAGCGCCGAACTCGCCGACGCGACGGCATACGAAGTGATCGACTTCCCGGCCGGGTGGGGCATCCGCTCCGCCGTCGACTGCGCCTTCACCCGCGCGGGACTGCCGCCGCGCAGGACCACCTTCGAGATCGACGACATCCCCACGGCACTCGACCTCGTCCGCCACGGCCTCGGTCTCACCTTCGTACCCGAGTCCGTCACCGAGGGCGTTCCCGGGGTCCGCTTCCTTCCCGTGGAGCAGCACCGCCCCGTCTACCACGCCGGCCTGGCCGAACCCGACGACCGCCCGCTCAACCCGACCGCCCGGGCCTTCCTCGCCCAGGTACTGGGCGGCACACAGCCTCCCGGTCACGGATGAGCACCTGCCCGGCCCCGTGGAGCGTTGCCGGTGGCGACCCTGCGGGTGGAGGGCTCATGCCATCTCGGTCTCTCCGGTGGGTTGTCGGGGACCGGCCCACCCGTACCCCTGCGAGGCCTCCGTCACACGGTCGCCTCGCACAGAGGACCGCAGCCCTCTCTGGGCCGCGGTCCTCCTCGGCACTGCCTCAGGCGGGCCACGCCCGCAGCAGCGCCGCCACGCTCTGCACGGTGCACGCCTCGTCGCGCAACTCGTCGACCAAAGCCCGCACCTCGTCCCAGGTCGGTTTCACCTCGCGGCCGGCGGCCTGCAGATACGCCACGGTCACCGCCACGGCGACCGTCATGTTCGACCGCTCCAGCCACCGCAGGCGCCCCAGAGAGTGCGCCAGCGCTGCCGCCCGTGCCACCGCCCCGTCGTAGACGTCCCGGTCGAACAACTGGGCCTTGTGGCGCTCCACCGCCGACAGGGGCACGCCGAAGTCGTCGGGGGCCGGATCGTCCTCCCCCGCCTGACTCGCAACGCTCAGGATCCAGCCGAGGTCAACCGCGAGGTTCACGCACGCGCTCCTCGATGAGGTCCCCGAACTCCTCGATCACGTTCGCCGCGGACGCGAGGAACGCCTTCCGGACGGGATCGGTGTCGGACTTCACCAGGTGCTCGATGTACTCCTGGAGGGACATGTGCCGGTTGCCCGCCGCTTGGCGGGCCGCCTCCACGGTGTCCTCGTCCAGCCGGACGTTCAACTGTGTCTTGGCCATGCAGCAATGCTAGCTCCCGCTAGCCATGATCGGTAGTGCTTCTCACAGGGTCCAGGTCTGCTCCCCCGCGCCGGACCGGCTGTCACCCACGCGCCACGTCGACGGATGCCCGGCCCGGAAGGTTTCCCTCGCGGTCGGGGCCCGCGGGTGCAGGCTCGGCACGGAAGTCCTCGCTGACGCGCGATGCTCCTCGACCCCCGTGGTTCCGAGCGCGAGGAGCCTCACTCCGCCTCACAGACCTCCCCGTACCAGCGCCACTTCTCCACGTACTCCCACCCCGGGAGGTCGCCCCGCCCGGTCGCCCACAGCAGCGTCGGCCACGGCTCTTCGTCGCTCTCCACATGCGGGAAGAGCCTTCCGAGGACCAGTGCGCACAGGACGTCGGGGGCGGTGAACTCCAAGCCGAGGCCGGCTGTGATGTCGTAAGTGTGGACAAGGGTCTCGACGATGCCCATCGCCGCGAAACCAGCCGGGTCCGAGGTACCGAAGGTGTGGTGGGCGCGGGCCGACGAGGGAGTTGTGCGAGTCAGGGAGACCTGCATCGCACCGCACGCCTCCAGGACCGTCAGCAGGCCGGACGGGCCCGGCTCCCGGTCGGCCTGGAGGATGTTGAGCGGCCCTTCGGGTCGTTGGCGGTGCATCCCGAAGGGGACATAGTTTCCGGCCGGCAGGCCGGGCGTCCCGATCTGCATCCCGTAGAAGAACAACTCCCCCAGACGTGACCCCTCCGGTACATCCGCAGCAGGGCCACCGACTCTCTGCGCCGGGGCTGCATATCGACATCGCAGGTCGGCGCCTCGCCGTGCCACCGGGAGTGAGCGCAGGAGGCCGCCGCCAGGGGGTGCTGCGCAGCCATCTCGGCTGTCGGAGCGCGAGATTCGGATCTCGGTCACGCACGACGCCGCCCTAGTAGCGCTTGGTCATGTCGGTATTGCGTTGGGTATGTCGCGGTGGCAGGTTGGGCAGGCGCCGGTCCAGGTAGCGAGGAGGATCTGCAGGTCACGGACGACCTGGTAGAGACTTAGGCCGACGCCGCGTCTTTTGGGGCCCGCCCCAGTCGCTGCAGGGTGCAGGACGCATGGGCGACGGAGACGAGGGTGACGTGGTGGTGCCAGCCGTTCCAGGTCCGGCCCTCGAAATGGGCCAAGCCCAGGGCCTGCTTCATCTCCCGGTAGTCGTGCTCGATCCGTCAGCGGAGCTTGGCGAGACGGACCAAAGTGGTCAGCGCGGTGTCCTCGGGCAGGTCGGACAGCCAGAACTGGACCGGCTCCTTCTCGCCCGCGGGCCACTCGGCCAGCAGCCAGCACGCCGGCAGCTCGACATCGTCGGTGGCCTGCCGGATCTCACGTCCGGCGGGCCGGATCCGCAAGACGACGAACCTGGAGTAGTCGGTGCCTCATCGCCGGGCTGGGCCGACATGGTGCTGGAGATTCCCACCACGTACTGCATGCCCCGCGCGTTCAGGCCGAGCCGGAAGGCCGCCGCGTCGCCGTATCCGGCGTCCGCGATCGCCAATGGCACATCGATCCCCCAGGAGCGGGTCTCATCGGCCATGTCCATGGCGAGCTGCCACTTCTCCACATGCCCGACGTCCTCGGGAATGCCGCACGCGGTGCGGCGTGCGACCTTGTCCGGGTCCGCTTTCGGCGAGGAAAGATCCCAGGACGGGGGCAGGAACAGCCGCCAGTTCACGGCCGCCGAGGCATGGTCACGGGCCAGATGGAGCGAGACGCCCACCTGACAGTTGGTGACCTTGCCAGCAGTCCCGGTGTACTGCCGCGACACACACGCTGAGGCGTTTCCGTCCTTCAGGAAACCAGTGTCGTCAAAGACCAGCACAGTGGGCCGGATCACCGATTCCATCTTCCACGCCAGACGAGCCCGGATATGAGCCGGATCCCACGGGCTGGTGGTGATGAAATGGGCCAGCGCCTGCCGATTGCCGTCCTCTCCCAGCCCGGCGGCCATCGGCTCGACCGACCTGCGTCGCACGTCAGTCATCAGACCACGCAGATACACCTGCCCCCACCGGCGCTGATCCTTGCGCGCGAACGGCTCGAACACCTCCGCCGCAAACGCCTCCAACTCATCACGCACCACAGCAACTTCGTCCGGACTCACACCTTCCCAACGCCCAACCAACCCACAAGGACACGCACAGACTCAGCCGACCTGACCATGCACTACTAGCGTTGGAACCCCCTGGGTCACTGAAGCCCGGCACGGGGCCCGGCGTCAGTCAGGCTGGTGAGAGTCGGCTCTCCCCGCCGTGTGTTGCAACCGCAACTCGCGGGGGCTCACACCGTACGTGGTCTTGAAAACGCGACTGAAGTGGGCCGCGCTGGCGAACCCCCACCGGTGGGCGATGGCCTCGATCGTCATGAACTGATGCACTGGCGAGGCCAGTTCTTTCTTGCACTCCTCGAGGCGCTGCGTCCTGATCCATTCACTGAGGGTGATGCCCGCTCGGGACAGGGTCACGTAGAGCCAGCGTACGGAAACGTCGTGCTCGGCGGCGATACGTTCGGCGGTCAGGTCGGGGTCTGCCAGATGCAGGCGGACGTATTCCTGAACGCGCACAAGAAGTGTGCTGTTCAAAGGCGCTCTGGCCAGATCGTCCCGGTCCAGGGCCACGGTGACCACAGCCCTGATCAGGTCGACACTGGGCTCCGTGAACAGGGCGGTCTCAGCTTCGCCGGCCGCGGCCTGATGGCGGGCCAGCCGGGTAAAGAATGCTGCTGTGGCACCCACGACCGGGCGCTCCGAACTGAGTGGCACGGCGGTGATCTGGTCGAGCAAGGACGGCCGCAGCCCCAGGACATGCGTGGGCACGCGCACGAGAACCGAATCTGTTGAGCCGTGGAAAAGGACCTCATAGGGCTTGGCATTGTCGAGCACCGTGAGATCCCCAGCCCTTCTCAGTGCGTGCCTACCCCCTTGGCGGACATCGGAGGCCCCCGCCTCCTGGAGATGGACGAGAACGTGCGGCACCATATCCTCGTCCACCGGGGCAGCGGCGCACAGGAGGCGGGCCACGTTCCAGCCGATCTCCGAGACTTTCACCGACCCCAGCGCGTTGGTGGTCGCATAGGCCCGCTGGCGATGCGGATTCGGCGGGAGGTCCACCTCTACGCGGCCGTTGATGGACCACGAGAATTCACGGATCGCGTCCGCACGATGACCAGGAGCCAACGACGCGGCGTCGAGTCGAACTGCCATGCGGACTTCCTCCTGAACAGGTCGCGGAGCCTGCGTAGTGGGCACATTTTCCGTGGTACTGCGGCAGTGACCCATTTCGCAGATTTTATTGCATTGTGCATCTTTATTTCTGTTTGGCCTTGCGGTACACCGGCGGGCCGCCGCTGAGGGCCCGGGCCGCTCCCGGGGCAGGTTCACCAGCAAGCTCCACCTGAGCGCCGACGGCTGCAGCTGCCCGCCCCTGCTCCCTCGGTTCGGGCCGGCCTTGACCCGCAAGAAGTCCGACAGCCTCGCAGCGGACAAGGCTTGCAGCAACGGACCCATCCGCGCGTGTTTGCGTCGTCGCCGTATCCCGCACACCATCCCCGAGAAGACCGTGGCCGCCCGCCTGAGCAAGGGCTGGGCGGACGGCCACCCGGCTTCGGCGACGTCCGGTACAGGAAGCGCAACACCGTCGAGCGAGCGATCAACCAGCTCAGGCGGCACCGGGCCGCCTCCTTCGCCACCAAGTCCAGCGCGCATGTCGTCGACCAGTTCGGGCAAGCCGACCCCGGGCTGCGCCGGGCCATCCAAGGCGAAGGCCGCAGGACGAGCCTGCCTGATCCACGCATGCGCCCGCATCGCGTGGCGCGGATCGGTACGGCAGCACCGATCACCCGCCGTGTTGGTGAGAGGGGAGATCGAAGGCCTGCAAAGGATCAGTCTGCAGGACGCCGGTCTGCCGCCACTCCATGGGAGACACGCCGTAGACCGAACGGAAGGTGCGGCTGAAGTGCGCGTGGCTGGCGAAGCCCCAGCGGTGTGCGACGGCCGCCACGGTCTGCCCCGCGAGTTCCGGGGATACGAGGTCCGTTCGGCATGCCTCGAGCCTGAGGCGCTGGATCCAACGGCCGACGGTCATGGGCTCGTCCTGGAAGAGCTGGTACAGGTAGCGAACGGAGATGTGGTGTGCGGCCGCGAGTGAGGCCGGGCAGAGTGCGGGGTCTTGCAGGTGGGCGCGAACGTAGCTGCGCAGGCGTCGCAACAGGTCCACCTCCGCCGCAGGCGTGGCCGCTTCGTCCTTGATGTTGCCCTGCAGGGCGACCAGTGCCGTCAGCACGTCGACGATCCCCCGTCTGAGGTAGTCCTTCGGAGTCGGCGCGTAGATGCAGTGATCCGTCATCGTGACGAGTCCGTTCACGTACGACGCGAGGATTCCACTGATGCCTTGGCCGGTTGAGTAGGTCCGGCCGGTGGCCAGGCGCAGTGCCGAGTCGGGGAGATCCAGCATCTCGCGCGGGACTGTGACGAGGTGCCGTCGTACCGGGCCGGTGAACTCGACGGCGTAGGGCCTGCGGGTGTCGAGGATGACGAACTCGCCGGCGGCGACCGGGGTCTCCTGGCCGTCCTGACGCGCGACGCCGGCACCGGTTCGTTGCAGGCTCACCACCAGCGACTCGTCGCCGTCCGCGGCGATGAGCGGCGCGGTCCGGGCCAGCCGTTGCGGGCTTGTCTCGATGACGCCGGCTTGGACGCCCGCCACGCATGCCCGTCGAATGGCGCCATGGATCATGGCCTCTCCCAGGCTACGGACCTCCATCTGGATGAATGCCTGGCCCACGGCGTCTGCCCAGTACTCGGTCCGCTCGTCGGGCGGTTTGATGTCAGTGCGGAATGCTTGGATCACGATGCCCTCGCAAATTGCCAGGGAGCCATTGCGTTCCCGGGACCTGCGCAACGCGTCCACGCATCGCGCGACGCCGGGAAGCCCGTACCCTGCCAACGTAAAGCCCAGCCGCGGTCACCGAGCGCCTCCCGGGCGAGACTGCGGGACACCCCCAGACATGCGATCGGGAAACTGCGGGAAAACCCGGATACCGCGGCCGGCCAGTTGTGCCAGAGTCCGGCGCCGGGAGACCCGAGCCGCGCACGGGGCGACGCGGGCCGCGCTCCCCGGGCACACTCTCATCGCCCCAGAAGGCAAGTCCGTGCTGCCCGACGCCATCGAGCGCGCCGTGCGGCTGCCCTGCTGCGTGCTGTGGCTGGACAAGGACGGCGACAACCTCGGGGGGACGGGCGTGACGGCCAACAAGCTCGGCGTCGGCAAGGTCCACACCGGCAACACGGTCCCGCCAGAGGCGGAGATCACAAACGGCAAGGTCTCCGGTAACAGGTCGGTGAAGGTCGTCGACGTGGAACAGACACCGACCGCCGGCTGACCGGCGTCGAGCGGCGGACGCCACCTGTGCACGGCAGGGGCCGCATTGCCGTGGGTCGCGGAACGGGTGGACGACACCCGGGGCGTTCGCCACCACTGCCCTCATCGCTGGTGCCCCCGCAGCCGATCGCTACAAGGACCTCATCTACAAGATGCTCGTCAAGAACTACCGTGACTACGCTGGCGGAGCAGGGCTGAAGTTCATCCCGAGCTCCGCGTACAACTCGAGGGCGCTGATGAACCTTGCCCACTGGGTGTTCGGCGAAGACGCATACGTCCTCCCCGACACCGCCAGCTCCATGGGCACGGTGCTACCCCACAGTGGATGGATCTTCGCGAGCAATAGTGGCCTGAGTGACCCAGACACCGCCGAGACACGGAATCGAACTGACCGTCACGCCACTCCCAACAATCGCGGACCTGGCGTTCCTGAACAAACTACCGCCGGCACGGGATGACGGCCCACACCTCCGCTAGACAACCCGATCGATGGGGGCGCGGTGCACCACCGGACGTATCGGGCCCAGTCGGCGGCGCCGGCCGTGGACCGGCCTTCCGGCTGCCTGCGGCGGTCGACAGCTCCAAGCCGCCGAGGAGAGCACACCACGGAATAGCCCGGCGAAAATCGGCGCTCTCGATGAATGACACGGAGGCCGTCCTGGAGTCAGCCCAGATCGACGTGAAGACGTCAGCCCAACCGAGGTGTTACGGGGGTCTGCCTCAATCGTTCGCGATTGACAGTGGCAAAGCTGCCGATTTGGGCTCAGATCACGCGCCTGGTGTGACGCAAATGCTGCATACCCGACCCAGGCGATCGACGGATGTTCCCGCCTCCTGTGCCCTCCACCGCGGTCCTCTCGTTGAGCTAGCCGACCGCAGGAACCGAAACGGTGAAAGGGACAAGATGGGCCGAGCCGTGCCGCCAGCCGTGCGTGCACGCGCCCGAGCGCACACCTGCCCGAGGTGCCGCGCCGCACCCGGGCAGAAATGCACACCTGATCGCGCTGGTCGCTCCCAGCTGCACAGCGACCGCATCCATGCCGCCCACCTGTCCCTGCAACCGCTTCCGCCGCGCCGTATCCTGCCGCCCGAAGAGGACCGTGTGTTGATGGAGTGGGACCCTGGCCGTGCGGACACCCCGGTCCTGTCGTGGCACCCCGAAGTCTTGCGGGACCTGTGCGGTACCCCGGATGAGATCGCCATCCTTCTGGCACTGACGCTGGCAGAGGCCGACATGCTCCGGCCCGAAGAGTCATCGCCCGGCAACTTCGTCCTCAGCCTGATGCTCATGCCGGTCAGCTACCTCTCAGCCCAGGAGATCCACGAAGCCGCCGACCGGCTGGCCGCGCGCGGGGTGCTCGCCGCAGTTCCTCAGGTCCCATTTCCATGTGTCCACGTTCAAAGGGAAGCTTCACGACTCACCGCGCGCGGTGGTTCAGGCGCTCGGGTCCGAGTCGCTACAGCCATGCTCCCCAGCGGCTGCAGGGGCCTGCGCGCGGCATCACTGATGCGGATCAGGATTCCGATAAGCACCCAGTTGGCGATGACGGAGGAACCGCCGAACGCAAGGAACGGCATCGTCATGCCGGTCAGCGGGATGAGGCCCATCACACCGCCGGCAACCACGAAAACCTGAAGCGCGAACGCGCCGGAGAGGCCGACAGCGAGGAGTTTGCCGAACGGGTCACGGGCGGCGAGGGCCGTGCGGACGCCGCGCTCGACGATCAGGCCGTAGAGCACCAGTATCGCCATCGTGCCGGCGAGGCCCATTTCCTCGCCGAACGTCGCGAGGATGAAGTCCGAGTTGGCGGCGAACCGGATCAGTTCGGAGTGGCCCTGGCCGAGGCCGGTGCCGAGGGTGCCGCCAGAGCCGAACGCCCATAGGGCCTGCATCGCCTGTTCCGAGTGGCCCGGAGCGCCCGACTGGCTGAGCTTGTATTCACGCATCGGGTCGAGCCAGGCCTGAACACGCTGCTGGACGTGGGATTCGAAGGTGGACACGCCGACGGCGCCCGCCACCGACATCAGCAGACTGAAGACGATCCAGCTTGTCCGCTCGGTGGCGACGTACAGCATGATGACGAACATTCCGAAGAACAGCAGCGACGTACCGAGGTCGGTCTCGAACACCAGGATGAGGATCGAGAGGAACCAGACGGCCAGGATCGGGCCCAGGTCGCGGCCGCGTGGCAGGTATAGGCCCATGAAGCGGCGGCTGGCCAGGGCGAGTGTGTCCCGCTTCACCATCAGATAGCCGGCGAAGAAGATCGCCAGGATGATCTTCGCGAACTCACCGGGCTGGATGGAAAAGCTGCCGACGTGGATCCAGATCCTGGCGCCGTAGATGTTGGCTCCGAGGCCGGGGACCAGAGGCAGGAGCAGCAGCACCAGCGCGCCAGCCATGCAGATGTAGGTGTAACGCTGCAGGACGCGATGGTCCTTGAGGAAGACCAGCACGACGGCGAAGAGAACGATGCCGAGCGCGGTGTACATCAGTTGGCGGGGCGCCGCGGTTCCTGCCTGCTTGATCGACTGGAGGAGCTTGGACTGGTCGAGGCGCCAGATGACGACGAGACCGAGCCCATTCAGCAGCGTGGCCACCGGCAGCAGCAGCGGGTCCGCGTACGGAGCGAATTTTCGTACGACGAGGTGGGCTACGGCGGCCAGCAGGCCGAGGCCCAGACCATAACCCAGCAGCCCTGTGGGCATCTGGGCGTGGATGGCGAGACCCACGTTGGTGTAGGCGAACACCGGAATGGCAACTGCGAAAACCAGCAAGGCCAGTTCGGTGTTGCGGCGGGTCGGTACGCCGACCGATCCGACCGTGGACGTGTGGTCCGTCGGAGTGCTTGTACTGCTACTCATCGTCTGACAGGGCCTCTCACGTCTCTGTCTGATCACCGCATGGTGAGAGCTGCTTCTGCTGCTCGGCGGCAAGGCTGGTCAGGTTCCGTCGTGGATCGGGAGGACGAGGTGCCGGGCTGGTAGTGGACGTAGCCATGGACGTCGGCGGCGGTCTTGCGGTTCGCGTGGTCCTGCCGGCCTCGCCCACTCCGGCCTTCGCGTCGTTCTGGCTCTCCACGCGGCGGAACCGCACACCGTCGCGTCGGCACGCCATCACGGAACTACTCGGGTGGGGTGGGAATGTTGGGAACGTCGTACATGGCCTGCACGTCGATCTCCAATTTGATGCGCGGGCCGACGATCGCGATGCCACGTGCGAGCATCGATCGCCAATTCAGCGTGAAGTCCTCCCTGTGCAGCTCGGCGGTTGCCAAGGCGGCGCAGCGCAGCTCCGTTCCGTATCCGCCGTTGACTGCGCCCAGGTAGGTCGTGTCGAGGCCGACTGAGCGGGTGGTGCCGTGCATGGTCAAAGAACCCTGCAGCGTCCACTTGTTGCCGTTGCGGTGCACGAAGCGCTCACTGGCGAAGTGGATGTAAGGATAAGCCTGGACGTCCAGAAAATCAGGGGAGCGCAGGTGAGTGATCGCCCCGGCCACGCTTCGGGGTGCAGGCTCGACACACGGCGGACCGAGGTGGTCCTGGCACATGGCCGGTGCGACGTGCGCAAACAGTGTCAGCAGGGCTGAACGGCGGGCGACCCCACCGCACAAAGCTCAGGGACGCGTCAGGCGGGGATGTCGGCAACTCCGTTCGGCAGCATCGCGCGCGCAGCCCGGATCACGTCCAACGACTCGCGAAGGAGCGTGATCTTCCCGTTCTCAGCCACCAGTCGTCCGGCGTAGGTCTGGCTGAAGGGGCGGCCCGTGACCGTGGTCCGCTCCACCGACCACTCTCCGAAGACCTGGTCTTCGGTTTCGATGATGATGTCCACCGTGTCGAAGCCGAAGTCCGGGACGACCTGCAGCAGTGCGGTGATGAACTCGCGAATGGCCTCCGGGCCAGTCCCTCCGGTCGGGATGCCAAGCGACTCCAGGTAGGGAAGCTCCAGGACGCCGTCCTCAGCGAAAAGGGACGAGGCGATCTCCGGATCTGCGATGTTGGTTGTGTAGGCGAGCAGCAGCTCGCGGGCACTCATCATGGGTGGCGCGCTTTCGTTTGGGTCGCCCCGGGCGGACGCTTGACCGACGGGCAGGGTCCGTAGTTGCTCGGTTCAGTCGCGTGCCGCGAGGTCGCAGGTCCATTGCACCAGTTATGGACTGCATGGTCAAGTAACTGCTCGTGGACGGCTCTGGCTCGGTCGAGCGGAGGGGCGAAGCTTTCGGCGATCCCGGAGGGTCCCGAACGGTGTCGAGCGGTGCGCGGTGGACGGTGTCCGGCGGCGTTCCCTGATCGCAGTTGTCCGAGCCTCCGGCATGCGGTCGCGGCGGCCGTGGTCCGCTTGGAGCGGCTGGACCATACAACTGCGGCTCGCGAGGAGCCGACTCTCAGCATGTTCAGCGTGATGAAGAACGCGCCCTCGCGATGCTCCGGCAGCGCCCCAGCGCTTCCTGTTCACACGCGAAGGTTGGCGCCCATGCGGACCGGGGGCCGTCTGAGTTCGAGGTTCAGAGGGAGTAGGCGCTCGGTTCCCGCTGAGCGAGGACACCTTGCAGCATGTCAGCGATCGTGGTGCGAGCCAACTGTTGCTGCATCTGCTGCTCCAGGCTGCTGTACACCTGCTGCAGGGTTGGCTGGATTCCGAAGCCGACAGGGCAGTCGGCGTTCGGCGGCGTGTGATGCATGGCGAACGGGCCCTCGCCCTCCACGGCGAGGTAGACCTCGAGCAGCGTGATCTCTTCGGGTTCCCGCTTCAAGATCCAGCCGGCCCCTGCGCCCCTTTTTGACCCCACCAATCCCGCCTTGCGGAGGTCGCCTAGGCATCGGCGGATCACTACAGGGTTGGTGTTGACGCTCCCCGCGATGCGCTCCGAGGTGGCGACCTCATTGTTCTTCCGGTCCAGAGACATCCAGGTCAGCACATGGGTTGCGATCGTCATTCTGCTGTTCGCGCTCATCCTTGACCTCCTCCCGGCTGGCGGGGCCGCTTGCCTACCCCGCTCCCTACGAAACAATGAAGGTTACATCGCCGCGACGAGGCCCTGTTGCAGCGTAGGGGGCGTGGACGCCAGATGATCTGCGCCGCTACGACAGTCTCGGCCTCACGCTCATCGCCGACCCTGCGTGGTAGGGCGCCTCCCGTCTGCGGGCGGCCTTGAAGCGAGGTGGGGTCCGCAGGAGGGAGGCGAATAGCCGTCTGGAGCGGATGCGGGGAAGGGGCGGGTGCCACTACGCCCCCACACCTGCCACGGTCCAGGTCAGCCGAGCGGAAGGCGGGGGCGGATCTGGGTGGCTGTGCTCAGCAGTGCGAGCGTGCCGCCAACGGCGAAGCCGGCCCATGTGCCGTATCCGTCGACGACGATGCCGCCGATGAACGACCCTGCGGCCAGGGCGATTTGGCACGCGCTGACCAGGAGCGCCATGCCGCTTTCGGGCGCGTCGGGAGTAGCGCGCAGGATCCACGTCTGCAACGCCAGCGGTACTGCACCGAATGCCGCGCCCCAGACCATGACGAGCGCGACCACCGCGGGTGCCGTGCCTGCTGCGACGTTGAGGAGGGCGGCAGCGACTGCGACCAGAACGGTCGCGGCGACGTACACCGCACGCAGACGGCGGCCGATGATCGCTCCGGCGGCGAAGTTGCCGACCAGCCCCGCCAAACCATAGGCCAGCAGGACCGACGTCACAGCGGAGGACCCGAAGTGCGCCTTCTCCTCCAGGTACGGGGTCACGTAGGTGTAGGCGGCGAAGTGCCCGAAAAAGATCAGCACGGTGGCCAGCAGGGCGATCCGGGCTGCGGGATTGCGCAGAGCGGAGGTGAGCGTGGTCAGGCGGATTGCCCCGGTGGGCGGCAGGGCGGGCAGCCGCACCGTCAGGGTTGCCAGGGCGAGGAGAGCGGCACCGGCTGCAACGACGAATGCGGTCCGCCACCCGGCAAGGTGACCCACCAGTGCGCCGAGCGGCAAGCTGACCACGGTGCCGGCCGAGATTCCGGCGGTGATCAGTGACGTGGCCCGGTGGAGGGCCTCGGCGGGCACCAGTCGGGCGGCGACACCGGCGCCCATGGCCCAGAATCCGCCGACGCCGACGCCGAGCAGCACCCGCGCCGCCGCCATCACGGCCATGTTCGGGGCCACGGCTGCCAGGGCGTTGGAGGCGGCGATGAACAGGGCGAGGGCGATCAGGACCCTGCGCCGGTCCAGCCGTCCGGATGCCATGGTGACCAAGGGAGCCGTCACCGCGGCCGTCAGACCGGGCACGACCACCACCAGACCGACCGTGCCGATGGACACACCCAGGCTGGAGGAGATCACGGGCAGCAGCCCGATCGGCAGGAACTCCGACAGCACCAGGACGAAGGACATCAGCGCGACGGAGACGACGGCAGACCAGCCACCCCGCGGGGAAGGCCCGCCTTCGACCAAGTCCTGTATCGATGCCGGCTCCTGAATGGGCGAAGCCACGCTGGAAGGGTTGCTCATGCTTGCTCTCCTGGGAGGGCCCTGGGCCCTGTTGATCCGTGCCGCGCCAAGGCGCGGAGCCTGTGCTTCGCAGAGGCGGAAGCGGACAACGGTCACACCGGTGTGACCTGAGAAAAGGCGGGCGTCCCAGCGGCGAACTTCTGGTCCGCCCCACCACCCGCAGTTGTAACAGTGTAGGTTACACCAGGCGCGGCGGTAGGCACCCCCGAGCGGCAGCCCCGTCGCGGCCCCGATCGCCGACCCGAAGGGTAGGTACGGCCGGGAGCCGCGACATCGGGTTTTTGACAGGTTGGTCCAATTTTGTTACGTTATGGACCGCTTGGTAAGGAATGGGCGGCTTTCGCTTCACGGCAGATAGGCAACGTGAGGCGCGATCGGCTCGCCTTCATCCCGCTCCCGCGGGCCCGAGCACTCGGCTGCCGCGGTACTCGTCGACACAGTCGCCATCACGCCGGGCCGCATAACGCGCCTGCGCAAGGATGCAACGCACCAGGAGGAAAAGATGAACGGTACTAGCGATCTCCAGAGGGCGCGCGAAGAGGCAGCCGTCAACTACTTCCGATTGGTGGATGCTGCCGATCCCGCCGTGTTGGATCTTTTCGTGGACAACGCCCGGATGTTCTTCCCGAAGTTCGGCTTCGCAACCGGGAAGGATCAGATCGGGGCATTTGCACAGGGTCTCGGGAGGGGAATTTCGGCGATTGAGCACGACATCCCCGGTTTCACCGTGTTGTCGTCTGGAAACTATGTGGTGGTTGAAGGTTCGGTGAAGGGGACGACGACATCGGGTGTGGCCTTCCCTGACGGCGTCTCCTCCTACGGACTGTTCTGTAACGTATTCGAATTCGAAGGCGACCTCATCAAGAGGGTCCACATCTACGAAGACCCGGATTTCGCCAGTACGCACACCGACGGAGTGGCCTGGGGTGAATCGGTGCGCGACAGCATGTAGCCGGTCCCGCCCTGCACGCCCTGACGACAAGGTGCTCGCGGACGCACCATTGATGTTGCGTCTCACCCGCGCAGAGGTCCGCGGTGTCGCCCGTTTGCAACCCGCGCCAAGCCAGGGAAGCACCGGCCATGGCCGCGGCCCCGCCAAACGGCTGGAGCGTCAGCCAGGTCATGCCGGTTTTCCGCTGCAACGGCGTGCTACACCGGCGTCCGCTGGAGTGGCTCCGCGTCACCCGCTCGCCCCGCTCCGGTACCACCACGTCCTCGGTCCCCCGACGATGAGACCTCAGGACAACGGAAAGGGCACCAAATGCGCTCGCACGCTCGTCTCGGCGCGGGAATCAAACGTGGTGCCGGCATGCTGGCGGTGCTCACCGCGGTCGGCCCTGCATGGGCCGTTCCAGCTCTCGCCGGCGGTGTGCCCGCGGCTTCGGGTGGAGCCCACTCCAAACCAACTGTGGTTCTCGTGCACGGAACCAACTTGGACTCGTCTTCATGGGACGAGGTGGCCCGGCGTCTGCGCGATGCCGGATATCCCGTGGTCGTCCCCGCCAACCCTCTACGGGGTCTGCCGTACGATTCTTCCTACACCGCGAGTGTGCTGCGCAGCATCAAGGGACCGATTGTGCTCGTCGGCCACTCGTACGGCAGCGCGGTCACCAACGAGGCCGCCCTGGGGAACCCCGCCGTCAAGGCTCTCGTGGCTGTGGCCGGTTTCCTCCCGCAAAAGGGGGAAAGCTCGGCTGAACTGGTGGGCAAGTTCCCCGGCAGCACCCTGGCCCAAACGCTGAAGCAGGTGCCCTACCCGCTGATGGGTGGCGGTACAGGCATGGACGTGTACGTCAAGGAGGACCTGTTCCCGCAGCAGTTTGCCGCCGACGTACCGTTGTCAAAGTCGTCGATCATGGCAGTCACCCAGCGCCCGGTGGACGCCAGGGCACTGGACGACAAGGCCACCGGCGCCGCCTGGAGGACCGTCCCGGCGTTCGACCTGATCACCGCCAACGACAAGAACATCCCTGCCGCGCTGCAGCGATGGATGGCCAACCGTGCGCATGCAGTGTCCGTGGAGGTGAGTTCCTCCCACGTCGCGCCCGTCTCACGCCCCGAAGCAGTCACCGACCTGATCGAAACGGCTGCACGTGCCACCACATCCCAGACGGCCCCATCTCTGGCCGCGACCGGTCGGCGCCCCACATGGTTGCTGGCAGGCGCGGCCGTAGGCACGGCGACACTCGGCGGAGGCCTGATGATGGCGATGCGCCGGCGGAAGCGACCGTGACGGGTTGAACGCCGCGTCATCCAGGGTGTGCCACATGCGGCGCCGTCCGCGGCCCTACCACCCCCATCCCTCACCGGCACCCAGAGCGGCTGGATGATCCCTACCGGCCCGCGGGTGGGGGCTGGTTGAAGTGCCGGTTCCGCGAGACCACGAAGCGATCGTCGGCGCCATCGCCGGCTCCGCGAACGCTGCTGCTCGGCGGATGCGACCACCACGGACAGCCGCAGTGCATCGGCCGCACCACCACCCTCCCTCGCCGCAGCCGGCGCTGCGGTCGCTGGACTGTTCTCTATGGCGCGCGGGCATCCGTGGTCGGGGTGGTCGTCATCCGTCGGATGCGGAGCCGGGAGACCTGAAGTCACGCTGATGCAGCCCGCGGAAGTCGGCGCCGACGTCGCCAGCCGGCACCGTCGGCGGGCAGCGCCACCCCGAACGCTGGCACCGCCCCCGCACCGACCTCGCGTGTGATGGGTCCGCGGCCTCTTTTATGGACCATGCGGTAGAAACTGAGTGGTGAACCATGTGGTCAGTGACTTTGATGTGTGCCGGGCCACTGGACAAGTGCCGAAGTTGTGATCGCGCGCCGGCCTCGTCGTGATCGGTCTTGCGGAATCTCGTCGGCTCGGGTCCCGGCGTTAATCGGACGTGAGCCAGGCAGCTACGGGTGGCAGAGTCCCGCAGAGGATCACGAGCGCCTCGCGTGGCCTGGCCGGGGTCGCAGCGGCACACAGAACACCTGGCGGATGCCCGGTTCGCGCGCACCGGGAAACCTCCACGCACCTGCGGCCCCAGAATGCCGGCGTGAACGAGGGGCCGGGGTGCCGCCCGCGGATCATGCCCATACACCCGCCTGGCCGCGTGGAGCGTGTCTCCGGACACGCTCCACGCGGCATCAGGGGGCTTGTGCGCCTTCGGCCCCCGCCGGCCCTGCTTCCGAAGTGGTTGACGGAGGGGCGGGGATCCAGCGGTGGGACCAACGCATCACGGCGTCGACGACTTGTTCAAGGTCTTGTCCCTTGGCGGTGAGGTGGTATTCGACCTGCACCGGCGAAGAGGGAACAACCCGACGCTCGACGATGCCCTCCTCTTCCAAGGTGCGCAATCGCTGAGTGAGCATGGCGTCACTCAGGCCGGGCACCGCTGCCTTGATCTGCACGAAGCGGGCCTGACCCGTGAACAAAGCGCGGACGATCGCACCCGTCCAGCGGGCACCGATCAGTTCGATCCCCGCGTGGTAGCGCGAGCAGACCCGACGCACTTCGTTCACGATCGCTCCGATTGCTAGGCCGCAGCGCCCTCACGCAGCGGACGCAGTGCGGCATCCACCCGGACGATCTCGTCGAACATGGCCTTGGCTGCACCTGTCATAGCTTCATCGGCCGCAACCTTACCCTCCGCATCGATGAGGTTGAAGCCGAAGGGAGCCACGACGGATTCGACGATCGGCGTCATCTTTACCGCGGTGACGACCTGCTTGATCTGCTGGACGGCACGGGTACCGCCGGCCACGGCGCCATAGCTGACCAGGCCTACCGCCTTGTGGCTCCACTCGTTGAACAGGTAGTCGATGGCATTCTTCAGCTCCGCGTTGTAGCCGTGGTTGTACTCCGGCATGACGAAGACGAGGGCATCGGCCTCTGCGATCGTCGCGCTCCAGTCACGGGTGTGCTGGTGGACGTACTGCTGCGCCCGCGGGTGGTTGGGCTCGTTCATGAACGGAAGGTTCACCTCGGCCAGGTCGAGCAGTTCGACCTTGGTGAAGCCACCGTGAGCAACCGCCTGCCCATGGGTCCACTGCCCGATCGGCAGGCCCACGCGCCCCGGACGGGTGCTGGCAACAATGATCTTCAACGTGGTCATCAGGACTGCTCCTTTGATCCCCTCGACATGATCGGCCGAGGTGGGGGGACTCGACCGCGGACTGAGCCTATCAATTAAATTTAGTGACTAAAGCATCTTGAGCGGCCGTCGGCCGCAAACGCTGGACTCGGCACAGGGTCGGCACATGGGGTCCCCTTGCGACAGCCGCAAAGGGGTCGGCTGCGGTGTGACGCATGTCCCGGCCAGCGCGGCCACGGCCGGCCGATCCATGCGCACTCGCTCTCTTCGAGTGCGACGGCGCGGCAAGGCCGGCGGACTGCACCACTCGATTGCCGCAAGTGGCCGCCCGGTGGCCTGCCGGGCTGGCGATCGTGGCCGCCCAGAAATCGGCTCCCAGGGGAGGTTCGACGGCAACGGCCTGTCGCGTACCGGTTGCCTTGACTCTTCGATCAGCTGCCTGCGGCGGCCAGGGCAGCTTCCGCGATGCGGTTGGCGACAGCTAGGGGGGTTGTCGCGTCGTTCGCACTCTCTCGGAGGACTTGTGCAGTGGTGGTTCCAATGGATGCGAGCCGATGCAGGGACTGCGCCGGGGTGAGTTGGTGGAGTTCCAGGCCGGACGCGTACATGACTCCGCCCGCATTGGCCACGAAGTCCGGGGCCCAGGTGATTCCCGCCTTTGTCAGCTCCTCTGCGACGCCATCGTGTGCCAGTTGGTTGTTGGCCGAGCCGACGACCGCACGGCAGCGCAGGGATCCGACGAGCTGGGAGGTCAGCACGCCGCCCAGGGCGCACGGCGCCAGGATGTCGGTCTCCAGGGTGTAAGCACCTTCGAGGTCGACCCACTGCGCTCCGGTCTCCTCGACGACCCGGCGGCGCTCGGGGTCCGTGTCGGTGGCTCGCACTCGGGCGCCTTGTGCAATCAGGCGTTTGGTGAGTTCGTGCCCCACCCCGCCGAATCCGATCACCACCACCTCGCGCCCCCGAAGTTGCGGGACTCCCCACAGGTGCTCGGCCGCCGCGTTCATCGCGTGCTCGACGCCGGCCGCAGTGCCGAAGGTGGTGGTACCCAGACCGTCCTCCATGGAGGTGTAGCCGCCGACGTAGGGGGTTCTGCGTCGCATCAGCTGGATGTCGGCAGAGCTGGTGCCGACGTCAGGAGCGACGAAGTAGGCGCCACCGAGGTCGTGCACCAGTTCGGCTACATCGAGCAGCAGGGCTTCGCGCAAACTGCCGTCCAGATGCTGCGGACCTCCGGGCAGCAACGGGACGACGCTCTTGCCGCCGCCTGTGCCGTTGCGGACGGCGGCTGCCTTGTACGTCATCCCCCGGCTCAGGCGCAGGCAGTCCACCAGGGCCTCGACAGGGGAGGCGTACCGGGCGACCCGCATGCCACCGACGGCGGGCCCGAGGCGGGTGGAGTGGATGGCGATGATGATCGGCAGGCTGGTCCGGCGGCCCTGCCGGACCGCCACCTCCTCGTGGTCGAGCGTGGTCTCCAGCGCGAACGACGACATGCTCAGGCCTCCAGATGGAAATCACAAGCTGACTTAGCAGTACGTAAGTCAGGGCTGGCTTAAGCTAGCATAAGTCTGGTGCTTCGATAGACGGGATGCCTGTGATGTCCGCACTTACTGGATCGCTGACCGACCGGGACAGCTGGAGTGACCACCGCTGCTCGGCTGCCCGGGCCCTGGACGTACTCGGGACGCCGTCGAATCTGTTCGTACTGCGCGAGGCCTTCTACGGCACGACCTACTTCAACGACTTCGTCCGTCACACCCCGCTGAGTGAACCCGCAGCGGCCAAGCGCCTGAAGGAGCTCGTCGAGGTCGGGCTACTACGGCGTACCCCCTACCAGACGGCGGGACAGCGGACACGCGACCGCTATGAGCTGACCGGGCCGGGCGAGGACCTCATGACCGCCTACTTCGCGCTGATGGAATGGGGAGACCGCCACGCCACGGCCGACGGTGGACCGGTTCGCCTGCGGCACAGGCATTGCGACGCTCCTGTGCACGTGGCGCTCTCCTGCGCTGACGGACACGCACTGTCCCCCAGCGACCTCGAGGTCGTGGCGGCCCCTGGGGTAGCGCAGGCCGCGGCATCCGAATGACGCAGATGCTAAAGATCCAAGACGATGTCCTGGGCGGGCTTGGAGCAGCAGATGAGGATGTTGCCGTCCGCCGGCGGTTCGACCGGATCGGGCGCGTAGTCAACTGAACCGGACATCAAGGCAAGCTCGCAGGTGTGGCAGACACCGGTGCGACACGACCACTGAACCGGGACGTCACACGCCTCGGCCAGTTCCAGCAGCGAGTCCTGCTCGTCGTTGAAGGGGACCGACAGGCCACTGCGGGCGAACGACACAGAAGGGCCGGCGCCCGGCGTTCCGGGAGGCAGGTGAGGAGCGCGAGTGCCCGATGCGTCTTTGAGCCCGGGAGTGAGAGACGGACCGCCGCTGAATATCTCGGTGTGCACGCGGGAAGCGTCCAGGCCGGCTTCGACAAGAGCGGCGCTCATGCTGTCCATGAACGGCACCGGTCCGCAGATGTAGGCATCGGCATCGGCCGGGAGACCCAGACCGAGAATCCGATCAGCCGAGAGCCGGCCGGCCTGCGTGTAGTCGCCGCCCTCGCGGTCCGCAACGCCCGGCTTGCTGTAATAGACGATCGACCGGGCGTCTCCCAGCTCCGCAAGGAGCTCACGGACCTCCATGGCGAAGGGGTGCTCAGTGCCGTTCCGGGCTGCGTGCAGCCACCACACCTGGCGGCCCGAGCGGCTGCGAACCAGAGAATGCAGCATGGCGAGCACCGGAGTCACTCCCACCCCGGCCGACAGCAGCACCACAGGGGTCTCACCATCGGACAGGCAGAACGTACCGCGAGGTGCGGCGACGTCGAGGATGTCACCGGGCCTGAGGTGAGTCCGCAAATGGTTACTGGCCGCGCATGCGGCTCGACCTTCACGCTGATCCGGTATGTGCCCGTCCCAGGTTCACCGGACAGGGAGTAGCTCCGGATCAACGGCGAGGCATCACCTTCGATCCGTACCTTCACGGTGAGGAACTGCCCCGGCAGATTGGGCGGCAGCGCGGCACCATCGGCGGAAGCCAGGGACACGGAGAACACGCTCTGGCTTTCGGGCTGGATGCCCGTGACTGTCAGGGAACGGAAGCCGGTCCATGCAGGGGGCGGAGCGCCGGCCGCGGCCGTGAGGCCGGCGCTGCCCGAGGATGCGGCCTTGTCTCCGTCGGCCTGTTCCAGGAGGGTGCGCATCGATGCCTGCCAGCCTGGGCTCAGGGCCGGGACACGCAGGGCCCGTTCTACTTGGCTGCGTGTGTGCCCCGGGAGGTAGAGAACCGCGTCGATGTCCTCGACGGTCATGGCTTCCGGGCCGGTGGAAACCGTGACGATCTCTCGACCAGCCTCCACCTCACCTTCCTCGAGGACCCGCAGATAGAACCCCGGCCGGCGGTGGGAAACCAGCAAGGCCGCCATCTGAGGCTCTCCCATGCGCAGACCCACCCGGTAAGCACGTCACACGCGGCTGGGTGACCTCGAACAGCGCCTCACCGATGCGGTACCGGTCGCCGATGCACACCTCACTGTCCGGGAGCCCGTCCACCGTGAAGTTCTCACCGAAACTGCCCGGCTTCAGATCATCCCGCCCCAACCGCCCGGCCCAGAACCGGTAGGAGTCCATCTGGTAGACCAGTACTGCCCGCTGCTCCCCGCCGTGGCCACCCAAGTCGCCCTGGCCGTCCCCGTCGATGTTGAGTCTCCTCACCATCCGGGGTCCGGATACGGTCTGCTTGTAGACCCCCGTGTAGACGGTCTTGCCGTGCCAGGGGACGTCCTGAGGTTCCGACGTTGACTGCGATCAAGGTCGCGACCACCGCACGGCCCTCCCACGCGGGGACCTGATCCGGCTTGCACCTCAGCTGAGGACGCGGCCGAGGAATCCGTGGATGTAGCCGCTGATGGTGTCCAGGTGCGTCTCCAGAGCGAAGTGCCCGGCCGGCAGCAGGTGGACTTCGGCGTCCGGCAGATCGCGGGTGAACGCCCGTGCACCGTCCGGCCCGAAGATCTCGTCTCTTTCGCCCCAGACCGCAAGCAGCGGCACCTGGCTCGTGCGGAAGTATTCCTGCAGCTGGGGGTAGCCGTCGATGTTGGTCGGGTAGTTCCGGAAGAGCGCAAGCTGGACCTCGTCGTTGCCGGGCCGGTCCAGCAGAGTCTGGTCGTGCAACCAGTTGTCCGGGCTGACGAGGCTCTTGTCCGAAGCGCCGTTCTCGTACTGCCAACGGGTCGTCTCGGCACTGAACTTGGCTCGTGCGCCAGGCTCGGTGTCTGCTCCGGGGGCCGTGGCGTACGCGAACAGGTCGTCCCAGAAGGGCTTGGCGAACCCTTCCATGTAGGCGTTGCCGCTCTGCGAGATGATCGCGGTGACGTCGTACGCGGGATTGAGCGCCAGCCGCCACCCGATGGGAGCGCCATAGTCGTGGACGTAAATCGAGAAACGGCTGATTCCCAGACTATCGAGCAGTCCGCCGGTGACCGTCGCGAGGTTGTCGAAGGTGTACTCGAAATCGTCGACCTTTGGCATGGAGGACTGGCCGTAGCCGATGTGATCCGGGGCTATCACATGGTAGTTGTCGGCAAGCGCAGGGATGAGATGACGGAACATGTGGGAGCTGCTCGGAAAGCCATGCAGGAGCAAGACGACCGGCGCATCGGCGGGACCCGCCTCGCGATAGAAGACCTGCTGGCCGTCGACTGTTGCGGTGCGGTGGTGGGTAGGGAGCATTCTGGCCCTCCGAGGAAGCACCCGAGTCTGTGAAGGGAGTCAAGCGGCAGTTCGACGTGACAACACAACGTCGAAGAAACCGCAGGCTTCGTCCCCTTTGACGGTGGACGGAGCGGGAACAACGCTCCAGGTTGTGTTCCCTTCAAACGCTAGACCCGACTTTGAGGACGGGCCACTGGGAAGGAGGGCAGCCCCCATCGCCGCGCGGTGGTGAAGTGCCCAGGTCAGGCCGCCGAGGGCATCGCGTCCGCGGTGGCGCGGACGGCGCCTTCGTCTTCGGCCTGGCCGATCCGCGACACGAGATCACCCGCAGCGGACGCAGCGTCTCACCAAGTGTGGAAATCTGGCAGCATGCAGCGGTTCGGTGACAGCCGCCCCAATGCGGCGGCATCCGGAGGCCCCACCGGCAGGAGCCTGCTACTGGTTGAGGCCTTCCAGTTCCTGGTGAATGAACTCGGCGCTTTCCATGGGGTCGTCTACCTCGCGCAGTCAAAACGCTCCCAGCTTTTCTCGGCAGTGGTGGGAGGAGCACCGCCCAGCGTCTTCACCGTGCCCGAGTGGGTTTCCTACGACAGTGACAGCTCACCTGCCGTCGCGTATCGCACGGCACGTGTCGTGTCTCGCCCCGATCCCTGCTCTTCCGAATACAGTGACAGGGACTCTCCGCCTCTCATGCCTTACCCGCATTATGTCGTCTCTGTACCACTGACAGATGCCGGGGAGACGTACGGAGTACTCACCGGCCAGTGGGCGCCAGCCTTTCCCAGCGATCGACTGTGGGTGCTCGAGCGGATGGAAGAACTAGGCCGACGGCTGAGTTCAGAGCTGGTCGACTGCCAGCCTGCAGACCTGGGCGCATCGTTCATGCAAACTCCCATCATCATTCCGGTGCTCTCCAACCCACCGCCGCGTCACGACGCCACCGAGAATCCCTGGGGACTCAATGACGCGCCCGGGTCTTCTGCGCTCTCGATGATGTACCAAGTACACAAACTTTCAGCCGCCTTCAACGAAGCATTCCAGCTGGACGATGTGATGCGAGCAACCCGCGACCGCATCATGGTTCCGTTCCGCGCCCACGCATTTCTGGTGGCGATAGTTCAGGAGGGGAGGGTCCGAATCGTCGGTCGCCATGAGGCCGCGGCCGCGGCACGCGAGATACATGGCTCCAGCATCGAAGATGCTTTCACGGGCTCCGACACTCTGCGGACGAGGGCACCCATCTTTATTCCTGATACTAAAACACTCGCGCAATACTCCTGCGCTCTCATGAGCGATTCGGCAGCGGCCGCCATTGTGCCCTTCAACGCCAGTGGCGGTCTGAAAGGGTTCCTTCTCCTCGCCTTCGGGACTCCACGCCGCATCAAAGCAGAGGAGCAGGCCGTCCTCATGATGATGGCGGCACAGCTCGCCACGGCTGTCGAACGGGCCCACCTTCACGAACGTAAGCACGCCCTTGCAGATGTCCTTCAGCAGAAACTCCTGCCGCGCACCCTCCCAGATTTTCCGGAGGTCACGCTAGCCGCGCGCTACCTACCCGCTGAGTCGGCCGGCACCGGCCTGGGCGGTGACTGGTACGACGTGGTCCCCCTGCCCGGGAGCCAGGTCGGCCTGATCGTCGGGGACGTAGAAGGACACAACGTCAACAGCGCCGCAATCATGGGACAGTTGCGTAGCGGTTGCCGTGCCTACGCTGCCGAAGGGCACCGGCCCACTGACGTACTGGCGCGCGCCAGTGACCTGCTGGCCGAACTGGATACGGATCTGTACGCCACGTGCTGCTTTGTGCGCGTCGACCCCGGAAGCGACGTCTGCGAGATCGCACTCGCCGGCCATCCCCCTCCGGTCCTCCGGTGTCCCGATGCAGGAGTCGTGGTCCCCCCAACACGTGCCAACATCCCGCTCGCCGTAACGTCCGGTTACGCCTACAGCAGCACCGAGGTCACTATACGTCCGGGCACCCTTTTGATGCTGTACACGGACGGCATTCTCTTCGACGTAGATCCCGTCTCCGACGCCCGCACTCTCCTTGAGGCCGCCGGAACCGCTGATCATCACTCACTGCACGCGTTGACAGACCTCATGGTCTCACATGTCACGAACGGCAGACGGAATATTGATGACCTCGCTCTCCTGCTGGCACTGTATGAGGGGGGAGACACTCACGGAGAATTCAGCAGGGTGGCCCGCATGTCGATCCGAAAGCGTGACATCCGGAGCGTCAAGTCAGCCCGGAAATTCGTAAGGAACTATCTCCTCGACCGAGATCGATCCGACATCGTCGGCGACGCCGAAGTGATCGTCTCTGAAGTCATAACAAACGGCCTGATTCATGCGGACAGTGACGTGGAACTGCGATTGCGAGGATACCCAGATCGGATTCACATAGAAGTTCAAGACACGAACGCAAGGCCCCCTGTTCCCACATCATTCATCGAGAGCGAGGAAGAGAACTCTGTCGCGGAACACGGCCGGGGACTCGGCATAGTAGAAAATCTCTCCTCCGACTGGGGAACATCCCCCCACGGCCGAGGAAAGACGGTTTGGATTGATCTTTCATTCACCGGCACCAAGTAGTCTCAACGCCTACAGAAAGACGCCTAAGCGGGTGGAACGAGAGATATTGCGGGCGCGGCCAGAATCTAGCGCTCCCATGCACACGCACACCGTCAAACCGGAGGATTGAAACGCGAGAAGCCAGGCACAGACCATGTCAGACCGTCGGAATGATGCTCTATCTGAACTACCTGGTTGCTTTCGAACTCCACAACTCTATTTGCTTCAGGGAACGCCTCGTCGTCCTGGGGATCCCAGTTTATTCGCGCTGCGCCTGTCAGTTGGAGCGATGTGGCGGACTGCCAATCGACGAACAAGAGTCCGGCGGCCGGGTTCTCCACGATGTTGCCGAGAGTCATCAGCATGTTGTTGCCGTGATAGTCGGGCCAGATGAGGTGGTTCGATGTGACCACCCGGACGAATCCTGGGTTCCCTCCTCGATGAGACACATCGGCATCGCCATCGGTCGAGAGTGACGCGACGAAGAACGTGTCGGCTATAGCAATCATCTTCTGTTGCGGACCGCCGAGGTCGGTACTTCTCGACGCGAGTCGATCGCCGGCCCTTGGCGCGGACTCCGCCGTCCGGCTTTGAATGTACTGGGGGCAGTTGCCGTATGCCTGGTCGACAGAAAGCAGCAGGCCGTCGGGAAGTGGTGTCACACGGCCGTTGACACGCAGCCTGCGCCGTCTGGCGAAATCGATGGACAGTGTCCCCAGTCGAGTGCCAGTGCGAAGTGCTTCGGCAAGCGGATCAACATCCACGGGTACGGCAGCTATTTCGAGTGTATTTGGATCCCGAACACGGATGAATCCTGGCTCACCGTAGAGGGCGGAAGCCCACACCCGTCCCGACTGATCCGATCCACCAATGATGAGCATCCTTTGACGCGCCAGAAAATCCGATGCTCCCAAGGGAAGAGCGCGCCCGATCATCGGCCGGATACGGTTGGCCTCCAGACGGACCCCGGCCCGGGTCTGAGCGGCCAACTCGCCTGCATGGTAAGACGCTGGATCTTGCTGATGACCAGTCATAAGCGCACCTGGCGTCGATGGTTTACAAACCCGTCGCGGAACTGTGCGGGCAGAAATTCTGCCCCCGTTTCAGGATATGGCAACGGCAAACAGCCCGCGATAGAAGACGGCCTATAAAGCTGTGGCACGTGGAGCCGTTGCGGGCACTCCCACGCGGGGTGTGGGCCTGGGGGGGTGCAGAGCGCCGCGGGTGCAAGGCTGACATCCGTCAGAAGTCGATCCCAATCACGGCGACGCGTCGCGACCCGCAAGGTCTCCGCGAGAGACTTGGACGGAGGCAGCATGCGACGAGACAGCCACTCAAAGTGAAGATATGGAACAAAGAGTCAAGAACTGATAGGGTGGCGATATGGCACGCCCTAGAAGCTTCGATGAGACCCAGGTCCTGGATTCGGCACGTGAGCAATTTTGGAACCGCGGTTACGCTGCCACAACGCTCGAGGACTTGGTTGCCGCCACAGGCCTGGGCAAGGGCAGCCTGTACGGAGCGTTCGGGGACAAACGTCAGCTCTTCCTGAACCTGTTGAACACTTACTGCAGCGAGCAACTGCGTGACGTTGAGCAGACACTCACCGGTCCTGGCACTGCCATGGAATGCCTCACTCGACTCTTCGAAGGCGTGGCCAACGGCTACGCAGCCGATGCGCAACGCCGAGGCTGTTTCATGGTCAACAGCACCTCTGAGCTTCATGGGCAAGAATCCGACGTCGCCGCCCTGGCCCGGGCAACGTACCAGCGCGTTGAAGACCTCCTGGTCGCCTGCGTGAAGGAGGCACAAAAAGAAGGGGCGGTCGACGCGAGCGCTGACCCGCAAGAGCTGGGCCGGCTACTCCTGGCAGCCCTGCAGGGCATTGAATTTCTCGCGAAGACCAACATGGACGCCTCGGCGCTTCTGCAGATCGGCCGAGCCGCGCTGAACCAGCTGCCGGGCGGACGCCAGGAGACCGGATGAGGTCGTCCCTGAGCCCTGCTACCAGACTGGGTCTCCGGACACGAACGCACCCCGTGCCCTCGCCCTGAAAGAGCATCGCTGGGGACCGACCGCCCATCCCCCTGCGCACACCTGTGGGGCCGCACATGATCAGGACCCCGCCCTGACAAGGTCCGCTTTCTGCAAACAGTCGGTCGGTCCTGGACGTCGAACTCATAGCGCAGATCAGCCGCATGCACGCCGGCAACTTCAGCGTCTACCGGGTCCGCAAGGTCTGGCGGCATCTGAACGTGCCGGCATACCGGTAGCCCGCCACCGGTCGCGCGGCTGATGCGCGACCTCGGTCTGGACGCCACTCGCCGCGGTTGGTGCATGCGCACCACTATCCACAACGACGGCCATAAGAGGACCCTGAACTGCCTCGACGCCGTGTCCCGTCCGAGCGAGCGGTGCGTCGCTGAACCATCCACATCGCGTTCGCCGTGGACAAGTACTCCCGAACGATCGTCGGCTGGACCGGGAGGTCCGATTCCAAGAGGCCATGATGCAGCTGTCTTCGGCGGGAACTCGGTGGAGTGCCACTGTCGACGTATGCGACCGCCTCGGTTTTCCGAGAGGCGTCGGGCGGCCTTGTGGGTCACGCTTTGGCGCCGCGCCCCAGTGCTCTTGGGCTAAAGACCAATCTTCCGCAGGTGCTGCCGAATCCGGACTCGGGCCATGCGGACAGGTAGGCGGCGCATACCCAGATTCGCCATACCGTCCATGGACGGACAATCTAGCGACATAAGGGGCGTGCCGGTCCTCAACGGTCACTTATATCGGCCGGAGTCGTCCAGCCAGTCTTGTCGGAGGGGATGAGGCCGGTGTGGGTGCGTTCCATTGCGTGGAATTCCCCCCATTTTACGCCCCCTGGGCGCGCGGTGAAAAGCAGGTGTGGACAACTCCCCTTCGACCTCGTCAGTTCGCGTAGGCCTCGGACACCTTAAGCGTGTCCTCGTAAAGATACATCTTGACGATCTTGTCACCGGCTACCTGAAAGTGCATGGCTATGGGCATCTCGTAGATGCGCCCCGTGCTCTTGGCGACGCGCGTGAACCGGCCCAGCATGACCGCATGGTCGCCGTCGACGAGAAGTGCTTCCACCTGGTCGACGTTCCTCTCAGGAACGATGTTTGCCACGAGGGTTCGCATATAGTCCGCCACGTCGCTTCCCCTGTGACGATGCCCCGTCCAGGGCAGCGAAGAAGATCCGGGAACGTACCAGTCGATTTCTTCCGCGAATACCTCAGTGACTGCATCCGGGTCCCCGGTGGCCAGCAGCCCGAAGAACTTCTCCACAATCTCACGTGTTGTCATGATCAATACCTTCCAGAGCAGGAGACATGCAGTCTCAGTTCAGGACGAGAGGTTGATGCACGAATGACCGGGTCACTGCGGGCCTGGCTTTTTGTGTGCGAAACAAGAAATCTCGATAGCTTTCGGGGGAAACCCGTGCACTTCGCACATGCAGTAGAGCAGATGTGGACCGTAGAGTCAAAAACTGTCGACGCCGTTCTCACCCGCACCCCTCCCGCAAGGCGATCGGCAAGTACCAGGGCCAGTTCGCGGCCGTCCCAGCGCAAGGGGGCACTCCCACTCGGGGGCGGGTCATCTAGCAGGCGCACGCATGGCACTGGAAGCGACGTTCGTCACAACCTGCCGAGCCGAATCCGGGCGGACTATTGATGATCTCGGTGGGATGTCGCGAGCAATGCTCAGAACTTGTGGATCGTTTCGGTTCCGGGGGGGCATGCAGAGGGCGTACCTTCCCGAATGATCCGTAAGGTCTCCGAGTAGGCCCGCGTTGCAGCGCGGGTCGGCAAGGCACGTGCTCAGCGTAGTCACCGAAGACGGCTCTACCCAGTCCGGTTCCCTGATCGATGAGATCGTGCGCGAGGGCGCTCGCCGGATGCTGGCTGCCGCGCTGGAGGCAGAGGTCAACCAGTACATAGCCGAGTTGGTTGCCGAGACTGACGAGCGCGGGCACCGCCTGGTGGTCCGAACGGCCACCACCGGCCCCGAACCGTGGTCACCGCCGCAGGTCCCGTCGAGGTCAGGCCCCGCGGGGGAACGACCGCCGCGTCGACGACGCGACGGGCGAGCGCAAGCGGTTCTCCTCGAAGATCCTCGCGCCGTGGTGCCGCAAGCCGCCGAAGGTCTCCGAGGTGCTGCCACTGCTCTACCTGCACGGACTGTCCTCCGGGGATTTTGTCCCCGCGCTGGAGCAGTTCCTCGGCGGTACCGCCGGCCTGTCCCTGGCCACCGTCACCCGGCTGACCAAGCAGTGGAGCGACGACCACGCCGCCTTCCAGGACCGGGACCCGTTCGTTCGCCTCGGCCAGGCCCACTCGTGCGTCCTGGTCCTGATCGGCGTCCGTCTCGATGGCACGAAGGAGCTGATCGCCCTGGCCGAGGGCCTGCGGGAGTCCACCGAGTCGTGGGCCGACCTGCTGCGCGACTGCCGCCGCAGGGGCATGCGCGACCCCGAGCTGGTGGTCGGCGACGGCGCGATGGGCATTTGGCGGGCGCTCGCCGAGGTCTTCCCGACCGCCCGGCCGCAGAGGTGCCGGGTTCACAAAACGCGCAATGTCACCAACTGCCTGCCCAAGTCAGCACAGCCCGGGTCGACGAAGGCGATGCAGGAGATCTACAACGCGGAGGACCTCGGCCACGCCGAGAAGGCGATCGAGGCGTTCGCGAAGACCTACGGTGCCAAGCTCCCGAAGGCCGTCGCGAAGATCACCGAGAACCGGGACGAGCTCCTGGCCTTCTACGACTTCCCGGCCGAGCACTGGATCCACCTACGGACCACGAACCCGATTGAGTCGACTTTCTCCACTGTCAAGCTCCGAACCAAGGTCACCCGAGGCGCGGGCAGCCCGGCGGCCGCGCTCGCGATGGTGTTCAAGCTGGCCGAGTCCAGCCAGGCGAGATGGCGCGCGATCAGCGGCGCCCACCTGGTGCCCCTGGTCCGCGCCGGCGCACGGTTCGAGAGCGGAGTCCTGGTCGAGCGAGAGGAACAAGCCGCATGACCGTCCGCGACATCCTGCAGAATCCGGACGAACACTTCCGTTTCGTGGCCTACCTCGACGAGCTGCAGCACGTCGCCGATGCGGACGAGGTCGACCTGGTCAGCGGCGTGCTCAGCGATCCGGACCAGACGATGGCCATGTCCCGCGACCGCGGCACCGCCGCCCAGGCCCAGGACCAGGGCTACGGTCTGGTCACCGACATGGCCGGCCACCTCATCCCGAACCTGGTCATGACGGCCGCGAGCCAGGAACATGGCACCCTCACCGCCCGCGACGGCACCGACCTGCCCGACCTGCCGGTCGGCACCCGGCTGCGCATCCTGCCCAACCACGCCTGCGCCACCGCCGCCCAGCACCACGGCTACCACGTCGTCGACAGCAGCAAGGGCACGGAGCCCGCCCCGGTGATCCATGCGCGCTGGCCCCGCATCACCGGCTGGTGACCTGCCCCGGGCAAGGGGGGGCGGACCATCCACGCGGTGAGGTAGGTGAAGGCGGCCCCGGGTGAGATTGCGGAAGTAGACGATCACATGAGGTCGGACGGCAGCGGGTGTGTGGTGTCTCCGATGCGGGATTGCGTGGGCAGCGTGCGGAGGACGCCGGTGCGGTCGGCGAGCTGCTGGCGCAGCAGACGGTTCTCCGTCATCGACTGGTGCAGGGCGCCGACCAGCGCCTCGACGTCGGTCTTCAGCTGGGCAATTTCCGCGGCTTCGGCGGCCCACAACTCTTTGAGCTTGCGGACCTGCTGGCGCAGCCGCTTCTCGCTGTCCGGCGTCTGGTCGCGGGCGCGGACCTGGTCGTAGAAGGCGTTCTTCCGATCCGGATGGCGCTGGGTGAGCGCGTTGCGGGGCACCTGTGTCTCCGCCGCGAGCGCGACGATGGTCAGCGCCCCGTTGGAGTGTTCCGGTCGGCCGCCCAGGATGCGGTCCATCGCGGTCTGGATGCTGTCGCGTTCATCGGGGGCGGATCTCATGTGGTCGGCCGGCGGGGGCCCTGTCGTCTGCCCCGCTCACAGTCGAACGTTCCGAGCGGGGCGCGAGGCGGCTCCGGTGTCGCCTTCCAGGTGGGCCCGGAACGGTCAGGGTGGTCCGTCCAAAGTGCTCTGCCTGGGATGTTTTGTCTCCGGTGAAAGCCCACTCTGACCCAACCGAAAGTCGCGGGGGCTCACGCCGTACGCCGTCTTGAAGACGCGACTGAAGTGGGGTGCGCTGGCGAACCCCCACCGGTGGGCGATGGCCTCGATCGTGATGAACTGATGCACTGGCGACGCCAGTTCCCTCCTGCATTCCTCGAGGCGCTGCGTCCTGATCCATTCACCAAGGGTGATTCCCGCTCGGGACAGGGTCAGGTAGAGCCAGCGTACGGAAACGTCGTGCTCGGCTGCGATACGCTCGGCAGTCAGATCGGGGTCTGCCAAATGGAGGCGCACGTATTCCTGAACACGCTCAAGAAGTGTGCTGTTCAGGAGCGTTCTGGCCAGGTCGTCCCCGTGCAGGACCATGGTGACCACGGCCCTGATCAGGTCGACACTGGGCTCCGTGAACAGGGCGGTATCGGATTTACCGGCAGCGCCCCGATGACGAGCCAGTCGGGTGAAGAACGCTGCTGTGGCGCCCACGGCCGGTTGCTCCGAACTGAGTCGACCAGCCGTGATCTGATCGAGCAGGGACGGCCGCAGCCCCAGGATGTGCGTGGGAACGCTCACTAGAACTCCACGTACTGGGCCGTGGAACAAAACCTCGTAGGGCTTCGCATTGTCGAGCACCATGAGATCCCCGGCCTTTATCAGTCCGTGTCTGCCCGCCTGGTGGAACTGGGAAACCCCCGCTTCCCGGATGGAGACGAGAATCTGCGGCACCATGTCCCCGTCCACCGGGGCATCAGTGCGCCGGATGCGGGTCACGTTCCAGCCGATCTCCGAGACTTTCACCGACCCCAATGCGCTGGTGGTCGCGTAAGCCCGCTGGCGATTCGGGTCCGACGGAAGGTCCACCTCTGCGCGGCCGTTGACGACGGACCCCGAGAGTTCACGGATCGCATTCGCTCGATCGCCGGGAGCCAGCGACGCTACGTCAAGTTGATCTGCCATGCGGGCTTCCTCCTGAACCGGTCGCGGAGCCTGCATTGGACGGCAGATACCTACCGTACTGCGGCAAATGATCCATTCTTAATGGCTTTGCTAAACTTTAAGCATGTCTTCCGTTACTGAGGTTTTCGTGTGGGCGTCGGGTAGTGACGGGTGATGATCCCTGCGGTATGCCGTTGCCATGCGGTATGCACAGGGTGGGGGCCCAACCGCTGAGCGGCGGGCGTTTCGTGAACAGGTCCGGCTTGAGGCCGCAGGGCGATTCGCCCGCGGTGAGAAGACCGCCGCGATCGCGAAGGAGTTACGGGTCAGCGAGCGGCCGGCGGAGCGGTCGCGTCGGACCTGGCGTGCGGGCGGCATCGAGGGTCTGCGGTCGGCCGGCCCGGCGAAGGCACCGAAGCTGTCCGCCCAGCAGTTCACCGTCCTGGAGGAGGAGCTGGGCAGGGGGCCGGCCGCGCACGGCTGGGAAGACCAGCGGTGGATCCTGGCCGGGGTCCAGACGGTGATCGACCGCAGGTTCCGGATCTCCCTGTCGGTGGCCGGGGTGTGGCGGCTGCTGCAACGGCACGGCTGGTCATGGCAGAGCCCGGCCCGGAGGGCGCTGCAACGGGACGAAGGGCGCCGTGGAGCTGTGGAAGAAGGAGGTCTGGCCCCTGTGGAAGCACCGCGGCGGCGCTCGGGGCCTGGATCGCCTTTGAGGACGAAGCCGGGTTCGCGATGACGCCGCCACGCGCACGCACCTGGGGCCGGCGCGGCCACACGCCCGTGGTGAGGGTCCGCGGACGCTCCCGGCGGCGGATCTCGGTCGCCGCGCTGTGGTGCTACAAACCGGGCGAGAGACCGCGCCTGATCCACCGCCCCCGATTCCACCTGCCCTTCAAAGGGGCACGCAAAAGCTTCGCGTGGACCGATTACCGGGACTTGGCCGTCCGGGCCCACCTCCAACTCGGTGGCCCGGTCGTGCTCGTGTGGGACAACTGTGAAACTTGAGCCGTGCCGCTGGAACCGGAAGCCTGACCCGTGGGACAACTGGCCGCAAGTGCCCTGTTTAGGATCTGTCGGCGTCCGGTCCCAGCGGTGCCTGCTGCCGCCGGCCCGGTGAGCGTGTCCCGATAGGGGCTTTGCTGCATCAAGCACCATCACAGTCCTGACCGCCCACCGGACCGGCGTCGGCCACCAGCCCCGTTTCAAGGAGCCCTGTGACCGCCGTCAGCCTGTCCCAGCCCGCACTCAACACGCAGCATGATTCGGCTCTGGCCGAGGATGTCGTCCTAGCTGGCCGCCGGGATGAAGCAGTACGCGTCCGACCACGACTGGCTCACCGTCTTCCAGCTGCCCAGTATGCGCCCGACCTCAACCCGGTGGAAGGCATCTGGTCTCTCCTACGACGCGGACCGATGGCCAATGCCGCGTTCACCGATCCCGACCACCTCGCCCAGACCCTCCGGCACGGCCTGCGACACATCCAGCTCTGACCCGGCCTCATCAACGGCTGTCTCGCCGGAACCGGCCTGACCATCACCCCACCGACCCCGACCTGAAAACCTTAGTCATCGGACGAGGCCCCGCATACGAGGAGCCCACTCCCTCAAAACTTCACGCTAAGCAACCGCTCAGTCGCCACACGTGTCACTTCTCGCCACACCTGCGCCCTTAGACTCGCATTCGATCACGCCCCGTGACCAGCACCAACTCACGCAACACGGCCGGACGTTCACCCTCCACCTGGCGCGAATCCGCCACACACCCCAAACCCCGACCGGCCCCTTGTGGCTCAGATCACATAGGGCGAGGGCTCTCGACGCTACCGGGAGTCGGCCGGCGCCTGGGCGGACCTGCTGCGCGACTGCGCCCGCCGGGGCATGCGCGCTCCCGTGCTCGCGGTCGGCGACGGCGCGCTCGGCTTCTGGAAGGCCCTGCGCGAGGTGTTCCCCGAGACCCGCGAGCAGAGGTGCTGGGTGCACAAGACCGCGAATGTCATGGACGCGCTGCCGAAGTCCGCGCAACCCGCCGCGAAGAAGGCCCTGCAGGACGTCTACAACGCCGAGGACCGCGCGAGCGCCGAGAAGGCCGTCAAGGCGTTCGCCAAGCTCTACAAGGCGAAGTTCCCCAAAGCCGTCGCGAAGGTGGTCGACGACCAGGACGAGCTGCTCGCGTTCTACGACTTCCCCGCCGAGCACTGGATCCACCTGCGAACCACGAACCCGATCGAGTCGACCTTCTCCACCGTCCGCCTGCGGACCAAGGTCACCCGCGGCGCCGGCTCCCGCGCGGCCGGCCTGGCCATGGTGTTCAAGCTGGTCGAGTCCGCCCAGGCACGCTGGCGCACCGTCAACGGCGCCCACCTTGTGCCCCTGGTTCGCGCCGGAGCGCGCTTCGAACGCGGACTTCTGGTCGAACGCGAGGAGCTGGTACAGGCGGCGACTCCGGGCCCTTGGTTCGTCCGCTTCCTGGACGATGACCACGCCATGAACCTTGTCGCTGTGAGTACCGTGTCCGACACCGGGGCCAGCGAACGGTGGCCGGGCTTTGATTGCCAGGAGATCGTGGCGGCAACCCTCGTTCAGCAACCTCGCTACGTCGACATGGCCGACGAACGCTGGGACGACAATGGTCGGTTCATCGCCGCGGCCCGGGAGAGCGTCCCTCGGCTCATCGATGAGATCAGGCGCCTACGCCACCAGCTGGACGCCGCTCTTCGGAGCACACCGGAACAGCAATGACGCCCGCCTGATCCCCAGGTATTGACAACTGCGCCGCCACAAGCCCACATCATCCTTGTCGGACTCCGCCCGTATCGTGCACGCAAACTCTCGATACACGACCGGCAAAGGGGAGCGGGATGAACGAGTGGGTCCCTGTTGACTTGATACATCTGTCTGACGGACGAGGCGTCTCCCTCGTCCTGCGCGCGGTTGAGCGCCACAAAGCCCGACGTGCCTTGGTTCGAGCCGAGTGCCTGATAACTACGGATTTCATGAACGCCCGCTTGAAGACCAACATCTGGCTTGATCACCTTGAAGAGTGGGAGGAAGCACTCAGGCGCCTCAGTGCTGGTGAAGGCGCTGGCTGGCCGAGCGGACGCCGAGGGCTGGAACTGTACTTTCACCCACACGAAAGCGGCTGGCTCTCCATCTCGGTCCACGATCCCGACAGGCTGACGGTAGCCCTGGGACTCGAACCAACGCCTGAGTGGATTGATGAGCACGAAGCACGCCTTCAGCATCTACGTGGCGCCTGGGGCGAGTCCTGAAGACAAGCAAGACTGGTGCGTGCCACCGAGGGCAGTGTCCGGTGCAATCCGGGTGCCGAGCCGCCTTGGCCAGCTCGTCGAACGCCCGAGGCTCACGCAGCCTGATCTACCTGATCCACAGGTCTTGACTATTGCTCCCACCAGGCCCCGGCAACGTCGATGAGCTCGTCGAGCGTGGTGCCGGCCGGGCAGTAGGCGATGTGGTACGAGATCCCCTGCGGTCGGCTCACGCTGCGGCGTGCGATCACCCAATGCCGGCGGTCCTCGCGATGCCAGGGACGGACCTCCACGCGGGCCCAGTCGAAAACACGCGGACCGTGGGCGCCGGCGCCGCACGAGCGGCGTTTCCACTTCTGCCTGGGCAGACCGTTGAACAGGTCGTGGACGGGGTGGTCCATGGCCCAGCGGCTGACGACGGTGTCATGGCGGGTGGTGGCCATGACGTGGAAGACATCCGCCTGCTCCAGCTCCGTGCGCCAGCTCTTGCTGAAGCCGTAGGCGGCATCCGCGGTCACCCACCGGAACGGGACCTTGTCGGCGATAGCCCGGCGGACCATGGCCCTGGCCGTTGCCACCTTCGTCTCGAAGGCCACCTCATCGGTGATGCCTGCCCGGCGGCACCGTTCACGGTCATCGGTCCACGACGTCGGCAGATACAGCCTGCGGTCGATCAGGGTGCGGCCGCGGTCGGTGGCATAGCCGAGGAAGACCCCGACCTGGCAGTTCTCCGTGCGTCCAGCGGTGCCGGAGTACTGCCGCTGCACTCCCGCCGACCGCACCCCCTTCTTCAGGAACCCGGTGTCGTCCACGATCAGCACCGCGTCCGGGTCACCGAGATGCTCCACGACGTAGTCCCGCACGTCATCGAGGACCTCGTCGGCGTCCCACTCGATCCGGTTCAGCAGCCGGTGGATGCGGTCTGGCGCCGTGTGACCGGCCTGCTCGGCCAGTGTCCAGCCGTTCTTCCGCTCCAGCGGGGCTATCAGCCCCTGCAAATAGGCCAGCGCAGACTCACGCGGCTCCGACCTGGCGAACCGGTACACAAACCGCTCGTGCAACTCCGCCAGGCCCAACGACCACCGGCTCGCATCAGCCAGCAGCACATCCCACTCCATGCCCACTCAACGAGTCGGCTGCCCACCCGTCACGACAAAGACCGTTGCAGTACTTAAAGGACTCCACGGCACTTGGTCAGCGCGAACCCAGCCGCGAGGAGTTCGCCTACCGACGGCCGCTACCACTGCCTCAACGTTTGGGCATCGCCGAAGCCAAAGGCCCGAACGGGTGCCTGGAGGAAGGCCAGACTTCGTCAGGGGCAAGTAGCTAGCGACTGATGCCGAGCGCCGACAGCACCACCGCGTCGATGTAGCGGTGCATGAAGGCGGCATCGACCTCTACGTCCTCCAGCAGACGTCGGGTGATCACGGCGCCGAGCATCATGTGCGGCATGAAGTCGGCTGCAGGCACGTCGGCTTCTATCTCCTCGCGGTTGGCGGCTCGCCCCATCAGTTGCCGCACCGCGGTGAGCTTGGGCTCGATCAGGTGCTGGCGCATCGCCTCAGCGAGGTCGGGATTAATGGCGAAGGCGTGGGCCAAACCCCGGATCAGTGGGATATCCACGGCCGAGCCGTCGCCGATGCGATCGGCGAGCTCGTGCAAGTCGCTGCGGAGCGAACCGGTGTCGACGTTCTCGACGTGGACTGTCTTACCGCGCCGGAGCGCCGTCGCAACCAGTTGTGGCTTGCTCCTCCATTGACGGTAGAGGGTTGCTTTGCTGGAGCGGGTGCGGACGGCGACCGTGTCCATCGTCAGCGCGTCGTATCCCACCTCGCGCAGCAAGTCGATCACCGCGTCGTATAGCTCCTGCTCCCGTTCGGGCGTCAGCCGAATACGACGCGCCGGTGCGCTCGAGTCCGTGGTCACTTCCGTGCTCCCTCTCTCGTCCCCTGCGAAGCGGCTTCGCATCAACCCGACAATGGGGGATGCAATGACGTCGCTTTTCATGGTGCAGCCGATCACTTGGGGGGCGCCCGGGTGCACCGGGTATACACCCTCGCTCCCTGCCCCAGGCCTACCAGCGCTGCCGGCAAACGGCCACGCGCCGCTGGGCAGGCGGTCTCAGCGGGGCAGCGGGACGGCCATGGGTTCCGCCTGGCCGTCCCATTTCACCCAGACCTCTCCCGGGAGTGGGTGTCCGAAGGTGGGAACCATCAGGAACTGCAGCGACTCGCCGGGCCGCACGGTCGCATTCTCGGGCAGGTTGCGCACGATGGCTGTCGTTCGTTTGCGCTCCAGATGTACCCCGGTAGCGGTCGACGCGCCCCAGTTCCGCAGCAGGTAGGCGTGTGTTCCGCGGCGCTGAAGGTCCCACCCCACCGCGGGTCGGCCCGCCGGGTCAGGTGTAGCGAGCGATTGCAGGGGCGTCGTGGCGTTCTGCGACTGCGCGAGCAGCTTCAGGGCTTGGGCCAGGTTGTCTTCGACGGCGATGGCTCTGCGCTCGGCGGCCTCAACCTGTGCCTGACTGGCGATGTTGGCTTCTTCGGCGATTTGCGCCTGGCGATTTGCGTCGCGGCGTGTCGCCAGAGAGATCAACAAGGTGATTACGATGCCGACCCAGGTGGCGATGTTTCCAGTTTGCATGTCGGTACACCAAGGCGGTTGTGTTCCGCCTTCCTTCTTACGGTTACTGATTGTCAGAGCGTGGTGTCGTAAGTGGCTGAGGGCGTCCTGGACCACGGAGTGCGTGAGGCAGGCGCCCGGGCCGGTTCACCACGTGGTCCCGGCGAGGAGCACGAGGTACCCGGCGATCAGTGCCGCGCCAAGTATTGCGGGGATGAGGCTGGGCAGCCTGTCGCCATTGCGGACATGGGTTGCCACGGCACCGGCGAGGAGCAGCAGCAATCCGGTGGCGGCCAGGGTTCCGAACAGCGGCACGACGGGGCCGAGGGTCACGCCGACGGCACCTGCCAGTTCCAGGGATCCGATGACGCGGTAGCCCGTGGTGCTGAAGCCGGCGTGCGCGGCCATCTTGGGCATGGGGCCCAGGGCCAGCATCTTGGCCATGCCCAGCAGGGCGAAGATCAATGCGATGAGGCAGAGCAGGACGGTGGGGAGGTTCATGCGAGGGCCTTACCGGTGTGGGGGCGGCTGGATGGTGGGCCGTGTTCACCGGGGGAAGCGCGCTGCTGCGGCCGGGTGGAGCGGCCCGGCTGGCCGCCAGCGGGGCATGTTGAGGACGTCATCGGCTGCTCCTGCTGCTGTGGTGGTCTGCGGTTGCGGTGAGGCCGCGTTGCCGACGACGTTCGTCACCCACGCGGGCGAAGTAGGCTGCAAGGTCGGGGTTGTCGATGGCGGCGGGGTTGAGCACCTGCTCGACCGGCGCGCCTTGGAGGATGCGTTTGACGGGAACCTCGAGTTTCTTGCCGGTCTTGGTGTGCGGGATGGCCGGTACGGCGAGGATTTCGTCGGGGACGTGGCGTGGTGAGGCGCCGGCGCGGATGGCGTCGCGGATCTTGTCGCGCAGGGTGTCGTCCAGGGTGACGCCGGGTGCGGGGACGACGAACAGGGGCATCCAGTAGCCGCCGTCGGGTTCCTCGGCGCCGATGACGAGGGCCTCGGTGATCTCAGGGAGGCGTTCGACGATGTCGTGGATGTCAGCGCTGCCCAGGCGTACGCCGTTGCGGTTGAGGGTGGCGTCGGAGCGGCCGTGGACGATCACCGAGCCGTGGGAGGTGTGGGTGATCCAGTCGCCGTGCCGCCACACGCCCGGGTAGGTGGCGAAGTAGGCATCGTGGTAGCGGCTGCCGTCGGGGTCGTTCCAGAAGTGCAGCGGCATGGACGGCATGGGCCGGGTGATGACCAGTTCGCCGACCTGGTCGCGGACCGGAGTGCCTTCGGCGTTGTAGGCGGCCAGTGCCACGCCGAGGTTGGGGGCGGACAGCTCCCCTGCCCAGACGGGACTGGTGGGAGCGCTTCCGGCGAAGCCGGAGACGACGTCGGTGCCGCCGCTGGTGGAGGCCATCTGGACGCCGGGCCCCACGTGGTCGCGGACCCAGGGGTAGGCGGAGGCGGGCAGGGTGGAGCCGGTGCAGCCGATGACGCGGATGGCGGCCAGGTCGTGCTTGGAGGGTTCGATGCCGAGCTTGGCCATGGCCAGCAGGTACTGGGGGCTGGTGCCGAAGACGGTGACCTGGTGGCGGGCCGCCAGCTCCCACAGGATGTCCGGGCGCGCTTGCGGGGCGGGGCTGCCGTCGTAGGTGCAGGTGGCGGCACCGGTCAGCAGGGTGGAGACGACCAGGTTCCACATCATCCAGTGGGTGGTGGTGTACCACAGCAGGCGGTCGCCGCGGTCGAGGTCGGTGTGGAGGGCGAGGGTCTTGAGGTGTTCGAGCAGGACCCCGCCGTGCCCGTGGACGATGCCTTTGGGCCGGCCGGTGGTGCCGGAGGAGAAGACGACCCACAGGGGGTGGTCGAAGGGCAGCGGGGCGCACGCGAGTTCCTCGGTGCGGCCGGTGGCGTCCTGCCAGGGAACCGTCTGTCCTGGGTGCCTGTCCTCGGGCCATGCCAGGCCCACGTGGGTTATGAGCACCGTGCCCTTCACGGAGGGCAGAGCGCGGGCGAGTTCGAGGGAGGCGTCGCGGCGGTCATGCGTGGTGCCGTTGAAGAGGTAGCCGTCCGCCGTGATGAGCACCGTCGGTTCGAGCTGGGCGAAGCGGTCGGCCGCGGCCTGGGGAGCGTAGTCCTGGCCGCACACCGACCACACCGCGCCCAAGCTGGCGGTGGCGAGGAAGGCGATGATCGCATGGGGGGTGTTGGGCAGATAGCCCACCACCCGGTCGCCCTGCCCGACGCCCAGGTCGCGCAACGTGGCGGCGACGGAGGCGACCTGGGCGCGCAACTGCCGGCCGGTGATCTCGTAGCCGGCTCCGGTCTCGTCCAGCGCGATGATCGCGGGAGCGTCCGGCTGCAGGTTGCGCAACGCGTGGTGGGCGTAGTTGAGGGTGGCGCCGGGGAACCAGCGGGCTCCGGGCATGGTTTCCGCGGCCAGCACCTGCTCGTACTGTGTTGTCGCGTCGATGGCGAAGTACTGCCACACCGCGGCCCAGAACCCTTCCAGGTCGGTGATGGACCACCGGTACAGAGCCTGGTAGTCGGCGGGGTCCTGGAGGCCTTCGGCGCCTGGGTGCCGGACGGCTTGCCGGGCGAAGTCCGCGATGCGGCTGCGGACGGCCGCCTGCGGGTCGGGGGTGAAGAACGGTTCCGGACACGGCGCGGAGTGCGGGGTGGTCATGGGGTGGCGCTCCTTGGCAGGGGGACGGCAGGCGGGGCTGTGCGCAGCAGCGGTGCCCAGGCGGCGGTGCCGGTGAAGTTCCCGGTACCGGCGGGGACGGTGTCCATCACGATGCGGTCCGGGCGCAGCAGGACGGCATCTGCCCGGCCGCTTGCCAGCCAGGAGGCCAGGGTGCCGTCGTCGCCCAGGGCGCCGGCGTGGAGGGTGTGTGCGCCCAGTGCGGTGGTCACGGCCGTCATCTGGGGGGTGGGCGGCACAGTGGTCAGGAGGGCGAAAGAGGTGCCCAGGAGATCGTCGAGGCGCCCGCGTTTGCCGTCGTGCAGCACCCAGGGTTGCGGGCTGTGGGTTCCGGCAAGTACGCGGCCGGCCAGCTGGCAGCGGCGCCGTACCAGGGGGCCGGCTTTCAGGGCGGGGCTCAGGTCGCGGCTGATGGTCTGGGTCACGCCGGGGATGCGGCAGGCTGCGCCCACCAGGGTCCGGCGGATCGCCGCGGCGTGGTCCTGGCCGCCGGTCATGGCCCAGCCGACGGTGACGGCGAGGCGGATCATGCGGCGGGCGTGCGGTTTGCGTTCGTGCTCGTAGGTGTCCAGCAGTGCTTCGGGGGCTTCGTTCTGGAGGACGCGGGCGAGTTTCCAGGTGAGGTTGTGGGCGTCGCGCAGGCCCGCGCACAGGCCCTGCCCGATGAAGGGCGGGGTGAGGTGGGCGGCGTCGCCCAGCAGGAAGATGCGTCCTTGGCGCCACCGGTCGGCCAGGCGGGCGCGGAAGGTGTACTGCGCCTGGCGTATCACTTCGAAGTCGCTGTCCCACGGGGCATCGGAGGGCAGGTCCACCCAGGGGGCGACCAGCTTGCGCAGACGTTGGTTTCCGTCCGGGCCGTCCAGGTGCTCGTCTTCGGGGAGCCGGAACTCCCAGCGGTAGCGGTCCTCGCCGACGCGCATGAAGGTGGCCGGCTGGGTGGGGCAGCAGATCTGCTCGGCGCCCTCCCAGGTGCGCACCTGGCGGCTGGTGCGCACGTCGATGACACTCCAGCGTTCCTGGAAGTGCAGGTCGTCCCAGGCGGCGTCGATGGCATGGCGGGTGAGACTGCTCGCGCCGTCGCAGCCGAGGACGGCATCGGCCCACAGGTGCTCCTCCTCGTCGCTGCCGTCGCGGCGGAAGGTGACCTGGACCGGGCCCATGGGGCCGTGGGGTCCGCTGGTGTCCTGGGTGACAGAAGTGACTTCCGTCCCGGTCCGCAGTTCGCACTCGGGATGGCGGGCCAGGGCGTCGCGCAGCAGGCGTTCCAGCTCGGGCTGATCGAACATGGTGGTCTGCGGGAAGCCGTGGTGTCCGTGCGGGGACCGCGGGAGTTCGGCGATCAGGCGGTGCCGGGCATCCAGCAGCCGCAGCCCCCGCCCGGGGCGGGAGATGGCGGCGAACTCCTCGTGGATGCCGAGACTCTGCAGGATCCTGCGGACCTCGTCGTCCACGACGACGGCGCGTGGCAGGGGGTAGATGCCCTGGTGGCGTTCCAGGACGAGGCTGCGCACGCCGCGCTTGGCGAGGAGGAGGGCGGCCGTGACGCCCACGGGCCCGGCACCGATGATCACCACTGGTCTCCGGGATGCGGTGGCGCTCACTCGGCGTCCGTCACGGGGGTGTGCTGCTCGCCGAGGTCGATCCGCCCGTCGGGGGTGGCGATCGTGGCGGTGATCAGGTCGCCGTGCCGCAGGTAGCGGGGATTTTTGGCCTGGCTGTTGAAGAATGCCTTCCATTTCCGTGCGGGCGGCAGCAGCGCGCCGATCTTCTCGACCGCCTTGGGCGGTGCCTTCAAGGCGGTGCCGCCGGGCGTGCCGGTCAGCAGCAGGTCGCCCGGATCGAGGGTCTGGAAGCGGGCGAGCAGGGTCAGCGCCTGCGCGGGTCGCACGATCATGTCGGCCAGCGTGTGGTCCTGGCGCGGTTCGCTGTTGACGGACAGTCGCAGTCGCAGGTCGAGCAGGTGGGCGAAGTCCTCGGGCTCCAGCAGGGCCAGGTGCGGTCCGGTGGGTGTGAAGGTGGGGTAGGACTTGCTCTCGTAGAACTGGGTTTTGGTCAGCTGGACGTCTCGGGCGCTGACGTCGTTGGCCAGGACGAGTCCGGCGACGTAGCGTGGCAGGTCTCGCTCCTCGACGACGGTGCCCACGGGCAGGGGGGCGCCCAGGACGAGGCCGAGTTCCACCTCGTAGTCGAGGAACTTCACGTGCGCGGGGCGGACGATCGCCTCGTGCGGACCGCTGACCGAGCCGGATGCCTTGCGGAAGAAGGTGGGCGGGATGTCTCCGGTGAAGCCCGAATCGCGTGCGTGACTGCGGTAGTTGACCATCTGTGCGACCACCCGGCAGGGGGTGGTGACCGGCGCCAGGGCCACCAGGTCGGCGACGAACGTGCCGCTTTCGGTGGAGGCGGCGGCCTCGCGGACTGCGTCGCGGTCGGCGAGCAGCTCGGCGGTGGTGGCCGCCTTGGTGTCGATCGGGACGGCGCGCTCGTTGCGCACCGCCCACCAGCCGTCGGCGGTGCGCATGACGTTGGTGCTCATGAGCTCATCGCTTTCATCAGGCCCAGCAGGCGTGCGGGGTCGAGTTCGTTGTCGCCGCGCAGGGCCTTGAGGACCTCGCGGAGCTTGGCGGGGGACGGGCTCGTGCCCAGGAAGTCACGGGTGGCCGACGGGCCCCACTGGGCCAGCCCGCCGGCGGACATCGGCGCCCACCCGGGCTCGAGGTCGCAGGAGAACAGGTCGCCGTCGGCGAAGTGCTCCAGCATGAAGCGGTCGGGGTCGCGCCAGTAGTCGAACAGCTGGCTGCCCTGGATGTGGCGGCCGATCCCCCAGCTGCGCCGGTAGCCGCGCTCGGCCAGGTATTCTCCGCCGGCGGCGATCGCGTCGAGGTCGGTGACCTGGTAGGCGGAGTGGACGTAGCCGGCTCCGGGTCCCAGGTGCATGGCCAGGGTGTGGTGGTCCACGGCCGTACTGCCCTGGTCGCAGCGGATGAAGGCCATGGTCGGCCCACGGTCGCGCTGCCCGTCGAGGAACAGGAAGTCGGACACGATCAGCCCGAGGGTGTCCAGGTACCAGTCCAGGGTCCGGGCGAAGACTGGCGTCTCCAGGACCACATGGCCCAGACGCTGGATACGGGACGGCTCGCGGGGCGGACGCTGGGTGGCGTTCGTGCGGCGGTGATCGGTGCCGAAGTTCAAGGTCAGCGGGCGCTGCTCGGGCAGCGCGGGCAACGGCTCGGCGCAGTGGACGACCCGAACCGGCATGCCCGAGGGGTCGAGCAAGGAGACCGACTGTCCGCCGCCCGGTACGTCGGCGTCCGTGACGGTGCTGCCGGTGGCGCGCGCCAGCCGGTTCACATCGGCTTGCTCGGCCGCGCGGAATGCCGGCCCGATGAAGCGGGAGGCGCGTCCACGGCGGATGACCATACAGGGTGAGCCGGCGAAGGTGCCGCGCAGCCACAGTTCCCGCTCGGTGCGGGCGGCGATCGCGAACCCGAAGTCACGTGCGAACACCTCGGCCCGGTCCAGGTCCGGCTTCTCGAACTCCAGCCACGCCAGGTCCGCCACCTTGATCACCGGATTGCGGGCGCGCCCGGGGTGCTCGCCGCGCAGGGCGCCCTGCTCGCTGTGAAGGTCCTGGTGGGCCGTCGGCGGGTCGGCCTTGTTAACGGGAGTTTCGGACATGGTGCCCTCCAAGCAACACAGCTGTAATGAGGAAATCATCAACTTTGAAAACTTCATCGTCAATAGGGGGGCACCAAGTAACTGATGAAAACATCAGACATGTAGGACTCATCGCCACGGTTGTTACACTCTCCGTATGCCGACGTCAGCCCCGCCCGGGAACCGCTTCGAGCGACGCCGCGCCGAGACCCGCCACGCCCTGGTCCGCGCGGCCCGCCAGCTGCTGGCGGAGACCGGCGAGACCAGCGCCAGCATCCAGACGATCGCCGATCGCGCGGACGTCGGTTTCGGCTCCTTCTACAACCACTTCGAGTCCAAGACCGATCTGTTCGACGCCGCCGTCTCGGACGCCCTGGAGGAGTTCGGGCAGGTCATCGACGAGCGCGTCCAGGGGATCGACGACCCGGCCGAACTCGTCGCGGCGGGGTTCCGGCTCACGGGACGGATGGTGGACTCCCACCCGGAACTCATGCGGATCCTGCGCGACCACGGGCTCGCCCACATCCACTCCGAGCGCGGCCTCGCCCCGCGAGCGCTGCGCGACATCCAGCACGGCATCGCCTCGGGCCGTTTCACCTGCGCCGAGCCGACCATGGCGTTGTCGGCAGTGGGCGGAACCCTGCTGTCCCTGGTGGCGCTGAGGCTGGCCCGGCCTGACGTCGACGGTGACGAGGCCGCCTCGAACCTGGCCGAGATGGTCCTGCGCATGCTGGGCGTCCCCGCCGACGAGGCCCACGACATCACCCGGCGCACCCTTCCCAGCCTCGCCTGACCCGCGTCGGCCGACCGGCACCGCGATCTTCTGCCGGGGGCTCCGACCCCCGCGTCGGCGATACGACGAGGGCCCCTGCGGGAGGCGCCCGCTCCGCGGCAAGCGTGGTGTTCCTTGCACGCTGTCGGTCAGCGGCGTCCGCGCCTTCCCGTCACGCTCCCTCGCAGGCCCGTGCGGGGTGGCTTTGCACACCTGCGATCGCGGCGTCCAGCGCACGGCTGAACATCGTGTCGATCTCGTCTGACGAGGGGGCGGGCGCCTCTTCCCCGTCGGGGCCGACCGGTGCCGGCGGGAGGGTGGTCCACCGCTGGAGCGCTCCGGTCAGTTCGCTGACGAGCAGACCCGTGAAGACAGCGCACAGGGTTGCAGCGACGCGCGGGATCTCGGGGGCCGGCAGCCTGGCGGCGGCCAGCGTGTCCGTAAGTCCACGCCAGAAGGGGTCCTCGGGCTGGATGTAGTCGGTGCGCGCGAAGGAGTACTGCATCAGTTTGGGGTGACGGTGCGCCAGGGAACGGAAGTCAAGGGCCAGTTGACGCAGGCGCGCCTGCCAGGGAGCGTCCTCCTGCTCCGGTGTGCGGAAATGTGAGCCGACGCGCTCGGCGACGCCGCGCAGTACGGCGTCCTTGTTCGGCACGTGGTGATACAGCGACATGGGGTTCGCATCCAGCGCGGCCGCGAGCTTGCGCATGGTCAGCGCCTCAACACCGTCGGCATCGATGAGGCGCAGCGCCATGGCGTAGATGCCGTCCTGGGTGAGTGGTACGTCCCTCTTCCTCGTGCCCCGGGGAGCCTTCTTTGGGGTTTCCATACGTCGTATGGTAACACTGGAAGCAGTTCCATACGGCGTATGGAAACGAGGGTTCGCCGCCGGTCGGCCTTCCCCCGCATCGCACAACGCCCTTGCCCCTCCCCCTCTTCGCACAAAGGAGCAAGTCATGGCCACGCAACCCGTGACCGATCTGCGTCCCATCCGGTCCCCGCGGGGGATCCCCCTGCTCGGCCATACGCCGCAGATCCCCAGCACCAACCCGGTGGAGTACTTCGGCAAGCTGTCCAAGCAGTTCCCTGAGGGCATCTACGGCATGGACATCGCCGGTATCGAACAGGTCTTCGTGTACGACCCGGACCTGGTGGCCGAGGTCTGCGACGAGACGCGGTTCTTCAAGCAGATCGACAAGACACCGCTGAGCCACGTGCGGGACTTCACGGGGGCGGGCCTGTTCACGGCCCACCAGCACGAGGAGGAATGGGCCATGGCGCACCGGATCCTCCTGCCGGCGTTCAGCCAGCGAGCCATGAAGGCCTACTTCGGGCAGATGCTGGAGATCGCCGAGAACCTGGTGGGCAAGTGGGAGAACCGTGAGGGGCAGCCGGTCAACATCACCGACGACTACACCCGGCTCACCCTGGACACCATCGCTCTGTCCGGCTTCGGCTACCGCTTCCAGTCGTTCGGCAAGGAGGAGCTGCACCCCTTCCTCAACGCGCTGCTGGAGGCGCTGATCGAGTCACTGCGGCGCTCGCAAGAGCTGCCGATGATGACCAAGCTGCGCAAGGCTGACGACAAGAAGTACCGCGGGAACATCCAGGTGATGCGCGAGCTGGTCGAGAGCGTGATCAAGGAGCGCCGCGAGGGGAAGGGCACCGGTGAGGAGGACCTGCTGGGCCTGATGCTCCAGGCCACCGACCCGGAGACCGGCAAGTTGCTGGCGGACGACAACGTCCGCGACCAGGTGGTGACGTTCCTGATCGCCGGTCACGAAACCACCAGTGGCCTGCTGTCGTTCGCCACGTACTCGCTGATGCGCAACCCGCACGTACTGGCCCAGGCCTACGCCGAGGTGGACCGGCTGCTGCCCGGCGACACCGTGCCGGACTACGACACGATCATGCAGCTCGACGTGATCCCGCGGATCCTGGAGGAGACCCTGCGCCTGTGGGCTCCCATCCCTCTGATCGCCAAGGCGCCGATCGAGGACACCGTCATCGGCGGCCGCTATGAGCTGAAGAAGGGAACCAGGGCGAACATCCTCATGGGCGCGCTGCACTCCCACCCCGAGGCGTGGGAGCGGCCGGAGGAGTTCGACATCGACCGGTGGCTGCCGGAGAACCGCGCCCAGCAGCACCCGCACGCCTACAAGCCGTTCGGCAACGGCGTACGTGCCTGCATCGGCCGGCAGTTCGCGCTCACCGAGGCCCGCCTGGCCCTGGCGCTGGTGCTGCAGAAGTTCAAGTTCTCCGACACCGGCGACTACCAGATGGACGTGCGGGAGGCGCTGACGCGCAAGCCCGGTGACTTCCAGCTGGTCGTCCGTCGCCGCCAGGATCACCAGCGGACGGTTTTCGGCGCCGCGGACCGGCAGACCGACGGCACGCAGGCGCAAACCGCGGTCAGCGGTGTCGGGGTGAACCTGACCGTCGCCTACGGCTCCAGCCTGGGCTCGTGCGAGGACCTGGCGCGCACCATCGCCGACCGCAGTGAGCGCTCCGGCTTCGGCACCACGCTGCTCAGCCTGGACGAGCTGGGCGACAACCTGCCCACCGAGGGCCTGCTCGCCGTTGTCGCCGCGAGCTACAACGGCAAGGCTCCCGACAACGCCCAGCGCTTCGACGACCTGCTCGCCGCTGGACTGCCCGAGGGCTCGCTGTCCAACATGCGGTTCGCGCTGCTGGGCGCCGGCAACACCCAGTGGGTAGCCACCTACCAGGCCTTCCCCAAGCGGATCGAGGAAGGCCTGCTAGCCGCCGGCGCCACCCCCGTCATCGAGCGCGGCATCGCCGACGCCTCCGGTGACTTCGACGGCATGGCCACCCGCTGGATGGACACCCTGTGGACCACCTTGGCCGAGGAGTACGCCGCCGACACCTCCGAGGCGAGCGGCCCGCGCTACCAGATCCAGCTGCTCACCGAGGCGGACGTACGCCCTGCCATCGTCTCCGAGCAGGCCTACCCCCTCACGGTGGTGGCCAACGAGGAACTCGTGGCCGACGCGACCGGCCTGTGGGACTTCAGCATCGAGCCGCCGCGCCCGTCCGCGAAGTCCATCACCGTCGAACTCCCCGAGGGTGTCACCTACGACACCGGCAACCACCTGGCCGTCTTCGCCAAGAATGAACCCGCCCTGGTCAACCGCGTACTGACCCGGCTCGGTGTCGAGAACGACCAGGTGCTCCGGCTCGACCAGCCCGGCGGCGGCAGGACGCACCTGCCGGTCGGCATCCCCGTCACCGCCGGAATCCTGCTCACCGAGTTCCTGGAGCTGCAGGACATCGCCACCCGCTCCCAGATCCAGACCCTCTCCGAGTACACCGAGTGCCCCTGGACCCGGCCGCAGTTGCAGGCCTACACCGCCGACACCGCCGAAGCCGAAGAGCGCTACCAGGAGGAGATCCTCGGCAAGCGGGTCTCGGTGCTCAACCTGCTGGAGCGCTTCGCGGCGGTCGACCTGCCGCTGGCGGTCTTCCTGGAGATGATGGGCCCGATCCGTCCCCGCTTCTACTCCATCTCCTCCGCCCCGCAGGCCAACCCGCGTCATGTGCGCCTGACCGTCGGCCTGCTGGAAGGGCCGGCCCTGTCCGGTGACGGCCAGTACCGCGGCACCTGCTCCTCCTACATCGCAGGCCTGGAGCCCGGAGACGTCGTGTACGGCTACATCCGCGTGCCCTCGCCGACGTTCGCCCCGCCGGCCGACCCCGCCACGCCGCTGATCCTGATCGGCCCCGGCACCGGCATCGCGCCGCTGCGCGGCTTCCTGGAGGAGCGGGCCTGGCAGCACGAGAACGGCACGCAGGTCGGCCTGTCGCAGGTTTTCGTCGGCTGCCGCCACCCGGAGCACGACTACTTCTACCGGCAGGAGATGCAGGACTGGGAGCAGGCCGGGATCGCGCAGATCCACACCGCCTACTCGGCGGTGACCGGCCACCCGGCCCGGTTCGTGCAGAACGCCATCGCAGGCGCCGCCGACACGGTGTGGCAAGCCATCGAAGACGGGGCGTACATCTACGTCTGCGGTGACGGCCGCCGCATGGCACCCGCCGTCCGCGAGGCCCTCGCCGCCATCTACCGCCAGCGGACCGGCAGCGACGACGAGACCGCCCAGCAATGGCTCGCCCAGCTCGAGGCCGACGAGCGCTACCAGCAGGACGTCTTCGCCTGACCCCCAGACGCCGGGAGGCATGCGTCGCACCTGCCGCCCCGCATGTCTTCCGGCCACCACAAGCCCGCCAGACGCCATCGGCACCCGTCGGCCCGCCGGGAAATGCCGCTCACAGAAAGCAGATCTTCATGGACACCATGCTCGCCGGACGCTTCCACCTGGACAGCAAGAAGTTCGTCGTGGAGGAGGTCCCCGTCCCCGTGCCCGGTCCGGGCGAGGTGCTCGTCGAGGTCAAGGCCGCCGGCGTCTGCCTGTCGGACGTCCACTTGATCGACGGCTCCCTCGTCCCGCTGTTCGCCACCTCTGATGCGGTCACCGTCGGCCATGAGGTCTCCGGTGTGATCCACACTCTCGGCCCCGGCCTCAAGCGCGGCCTGACCGTCGGCACCCGCGTCACCCTGGAGGCCGGCAAGACCTGCGGCCGGTGCTCCGGCTGTGTGCGCCACCGCCCCTGCACCCAGATGCTCACCGCCGGCATCGACTACGACGGCGGCTGGGCCCAATACACCGTCGCCCGCGAGGACACCCTCATCCCGATCCCCGACAGCCTCCCCTTCGACCAGGCCGCGATCATCCCCGACGCGGTCTCCACCCCCTACGCCGCCGTCGTCGCCACCGCAGGCGTTCGTCCCGCCCAGTCCGTCGGCGTCTGGGGCGTGGGCGGAGTCGGCGCGCACAACCTGCGCCTCGCCCGCCTGGTCGGCGCCGCGCCGATCATCGCTGTCGACCCGCTGGCCAGCGCCCGCGAGCGCGCCCTGGCGTTCGGCGCGGACTACGCCCTGGACCCGGGCGCCCCCGACTTCGCCGACCAGGTACGCGCGGCCACCGACGGACGGGGCCTGGACTTCGCCTTCGACTGCGCCGGCGTGCCCGCCGTCCGTGAACAGGCCGCCTCCGTGCTCGGCCTGAACGGCGCCCTGATCCTGGTGGGCATCACGCCGCACCCGCTCACCATCAGCGAGGGCCTGACCTTCAACTACCTCAGCAAGCAGGTGCGCGGCCACTACGGCGGCTTCCCGGAGTCCGTAAGCGAGCTGGTGCGGCTGACCGCAGCCGGCCGTCTCGACCTGGCCCCCTCCATCACCGACCACATCCCGCTCGCCGACGCCGCCGGCGCCGTCAACCGGCTGGAGAACAAGATCGGCGACCCGATCCGTCTCATCCTCGTGCCCTGACGACTGCTGCGCACAAGCCACCTCGGGCAGGGGTGCGTGGGCGCGGGTGCTTGACGGAGCACCGGCGCCCACGGCCGTCCGGCATCCCTCGCCTCGCGGTCCCCACCGGCCGACGCGTGGGTGCGAGTCCAGAGGCCGCACGAGCAGGCGCGACGAAAAGGCACGGCTCCGCGGGCTCCACTCATCTCGACCGGCAGCAGATGTGCGCGTTCAGCGCCTCCGTGCGTGCCCACGCAGGGGGGCGGACCCGCGCCCCGGACCGCCTGCCGGTCAGCCGGCTGCCCGCGGGCGGCGGAAGAAGCGCCGCGCTGACCCTGTCGGGCCGGTCTGATGCCCCTGCGATCGGGAAGAACACAAGAAGACGCAGGGGCAAGGGAGGCTGCTGCGATGTTCGGAGCAATGAGCCAGCGCAAATCCATCCGGTACCCGCCGATCGCTGACCACGGCTTGATCGGGGACCTGCGCACAGCCGCCCTGGTGGGCACCGACGGGACCATCGACTGGTACTGCTGCCCCACCTTCGACTCCCCCAGTGTCTTCGCCGCCATCCTGGACGCGGACCGGGGTGGAGCGTTTGAGCTGTCCCCCGCCGTACCGGCCGACACCAGACAGTTCTACTTCCCGGACACCAATGTGCTGATCACCCGGTTCTTCACCGAGGACGGGCTGGGAGAGATCCAGGACTTCATGCCCGTGGCAGAGGCCGGCCAGTGCGCCCGCCACAGGCTGATCCGGCGAGTGGTGTGCATCCGCGGAAGGATCTTGTTCCGGGCCCAGGTGGCCCCCCGGTTCGGTTACGGCGCCCAGCCCCACACCGTGCGGCTGCTCGACCAGGCCGCCCTCTTCACCTCCGAGGCGCTGTCGCTGATGCTGACCGCCACAGTGCCGCTGAAGAACGACGAGAGCGACGTATGGGCGGAGTTCGAACTGTCCCAGGGGCAGACGACAGTCTTCGTCCTCGACCAGACCAGCGGCGAGACCCCGCCGCGCGGCGACCTGCACGCCGAGGCAGAAGCTGAGCGGGCGTTCACCACCACGGTCGCCTTCTGGCGAAGTTGGCTGCAGCAGTCCAGCTACCGCGGCCGATGGCGGGAGATGGTGCACCGCTCCGCCCTCACACTCAAACTGCTCACCTACGCGCCCACCGGCGCGATCGTGGCAGCCCCCACCACCAGCCTGCCCGAGCAGATCGGCGGTGGCCGCAACTGGGACTACCGCTACGCATGGGTACGCGACTCCGCATTCGCCGTCTACGGGCTGCTCAGGCTCGGCTTCGCCGAAGAGGCCGAAGCCTTCATGGGCTTCCTCACCCGGTACATACCCCGGCGCGAGGGACCCTCGGGACCACTGCAGATCATGTACGGCATCGACGGACGCTCCGAGCTGCCCGAACGCGAGCTCCCCCATCTCGAGGGCTACCGGGGCTCGGCGCCTGTACGGGTCGGCAACGGCGCCGTCACCCAGTTGCAGCTCGACATCTACGGCGCCCTGCTCGACTCGGTATACCTGTACGACAAGTGGTGCCGCCCCCTGACCAGCGGCCAATGGCGCGGAGTGCGCGACCTGGTGAACTGGGTCTGCGAGCACTGGGACCAGCCGGACGAGGGCGTGTGGGAGACGCGCGGCGGCCGCAAGAAGTTCCTCTACTCCCGTCTCATGTGCTGGGTGGCCATCGACCGCGCCATGCGCATCGCCTGGCACCGCAGCCTGCCCGCCGACCTCGTCCGCTGGGGCCCGGTCCGGGACACGATCTACTGGCGGATCCTGGACCAGGGCTGGTCGCCGGCCCGGCAGGCGTTCACCCAGTACGAGGGCGGCGACGTGCTGGACGCTTCGGCGTTGATGTTGCCCCTGACCAATTTCATCGCTCCCGACGACCCCCTGTGGCTGTCCACGCTCGACGCCCTTGGCAACGAACTGGTCTCCGACTCCCTGGTCTGGCGCTATGACCCCAATGCGAGCCCCGACGGCCTGGAAGGCGACGAAGGCACCTTTTCCATCTGCTCGTTCTGGTACGTCGAGGCCCTCACCCGCGCCGGACGTCTGGACGAAGCCCGCCTGGCCTTCGAGAAGATGCTCACCTACGCCAACCACCTCGGCCTGTTCGCCGAGGAGATCAGCCACACCGGACAGCAACTGGGCAACTTCCCACAGGCCTTCACCCATCTCGCCCTGATCAGCGCTGCCTTCAACCTCGACCGCGCCCTCGGCTGAACTGGGCCCTGCACGGGGCCAGCCCGCCGTCTTGGCATGGCCGTGCGGGCCTGCGGCGCTGCCCCCATCCTGGGCATGAGGGGGTGACAACGGAGAAAGTGATCTGGTGCTGGCCGCGGGCAGCCGCGACCCCAAGCGGTTCTCCACGAGCCCGACCGGTTCGATGCCGCCGCGGCTTCGGCAGCGGTATCCACCGGTGCTACGGCGGCCCGCTGGCCCGCCTTGAGGCCCAGGCCCGCGTCACCTGCCCATCCACCTGTAGGGAGCGTGCTGCGCGGACCAAGGCAACAAACCGTGCGCGGTCGGTGTCAGCGGACCCTGGACTAGGGGGCTCCTTTCCCGGGCGGCGGGAAGGGGGCGCCGGGTCAGGTCGCGGGCCTCATCCGGGGGGACGCCGAGCATGTGCAAGAGCATCACGGCCAACGCGCCTGCAGCCCGATCCCGGTCGGCCTCGGGCCGGTTGAACCACAGCTCCAAAAGCGCCAGCAGGCTGCCGTTCAGCGCGGTCAGGGCGATGACCGGGTCGACCACCGTGAAGCGGCCCGAGGCCATACCGTGCTCCACATCGCGCTTCGCGCGCGGAGCCAGACCGTGGCCGGCGCAAATGCGGCCGAGCTCGCTGTGGCACAGGATCCGCATGACCTCCGGGTGCGACTCGGCCAAACGTGCGCTGAGCCGCACGCCCCCGGCAAGGCGCTCGGCGGGGTCGTCAACGCCACGCAAGCCTTCGTCGATGGCTTCGGCGTATTCCTCCAGCGCATCAGCCACAGCCGCTTCGAAGAGATCCAACTTGCAGGTGAAGTGGTTGTAGAAGGAGCCGAAGCCCACGTCCGCGCGCTCCGCGATGGCCCGAATGCTGGCGCTCGTGTCGCCGGACTCGGCCAGGATCTTCCGGGCGGCGCGGACGAGCGCCTGCCGGGTCACGGCCCGACGGCGTTCGAATCGGCTCCTGCCTGAGGCTGGCATCAGCATGCACCGCAAAGAGAACTACCAGTTCTGATGAATTCATCATCGCAGCAGGAGGTGCACCTGTCCACCCCTGCGCGAGGCCTGAGCGAACCCGCCCGTGCGCATTGAGTTCCCGCCCCCTCGAAGCCGATCAAAAGATCAGATATGAGGCACTTGACGATGAAACGATCGTATCTGATAATTTCATCATAAGTGGACAAAAGGTGCCTCCTGATGGATGGCGCCGGCAAGGCCTTCGACTAGGCGGGTCGCGTGCGGGAGGCACGCCCGGGCCTGGGCCACCGGGAAGGTGCAGACCCGGCCGTCCCCGCTCGACCGCAGTCCGGGCCGCCGCTGCACACCCGTCCTCTCCCACATCACCGCACCGATGGGATATCCCCGATGACAAACACGGACCACACACCACTTGCCAAGCCGCTCAACCGCCGGGACGGACCCGACGCAGCGATAGCGATGATCGACGCGGAGGGGACCGTGGTGGGATGGACCCAGGCTGCTCAGCAGCTCGTCGGATACTCGGCTCGCGAGATGGTGGGCCGGTCCGCCGGACAGATGCTGCGGCCCTCCGAGGACGTCCTGGGGGCTTCGGCGTACGCCGAGCAGTGCCGCGCCCAGGGTGGCTGGTCCGGGACCGTGACGGTCCGCCATCGTGATGGTCACACGCTCAGGATGACTTTGCGGGTCTCCTTGCTCTGGGGACAGGACGCCAGCGCCCGGTGGCTGGTGTCCGTGACCGACATCGGCTCGCTGTCCTCAGGACCGGCCCACGGGCCGGTGCGCGAGTCACTCCTTGCCCGCACGCCGATCGGCATCGTCGTTCGTGACCTGCAACTGCGCTGCACCTGGGTGAACGACACCATGGAGCGCTGCGACGGTATTCCTCGTGCCCGGCGGTTCGGGCGCCGCCTTAGCGACTCGCTGCCCGGTTTCGAGACCGAAGCGCTCGAGGTGGTCATGCGGCAGGTGCTGGCGAGCGGCACCACCATGGTCCACGAATACCGGGCGTGGCCGCCGGCCGATCGGCGCCGGGAGCACGTGTTCTCGGCTTCGTTCTTCTGCCTCCAGGACGCGGACGGCCAGCCCCTGGCGGTGTGCTCCATGAGTGCGGATGTCACCGGCAACCGGCGGGCCCGTGAGCGCCGTGCCATCCTCAGCGAAGCCAGCACACGCATCGGCAGCACCCTCGACGTCATGCAGACCGGGCAGGAACTGGCCGACCTTGTCGTGCCATTGCTGGCTGATCACGCCATCGTGGACTTGGTGGAGTCGGTTCCGTTCGGCCTGGAGGCTTCGGCACGCATCGGCCCGCCGAGCAGCCGCCCCCCTCGGCTGCGCCGTGCCGGTCTGGCCACCATCGATCCAGGGCTCCCGCAGGTCCCGTGGGCGCGCGAAGAGGTGGTCCACGTCCACCCGGACTCGTCATTCGCCACCGCCCTGCGAACAGGCCGGTCTTACCTGGAACCGGAGCTGGACACCCAGGCCGGCCCATGGGTCGACCACGACCCGGTGCGGGCGCAGAAGGTCCGTGACACCGGAATCCACTCTTTGATGGTCATACCCATCCGCGCGCGGGGCTGCGTGCTGGGACTGGCGCTGTTCGGCCGCTCCGAGGAGCAGACGCCGTTCCAGGAGGATGATCTGCTCCTTGCCGAGGAGCTCGTCACCCGGGCCGCGCTCTGTTTGGACAACGCTCTCCGATACGCTCGCGAACGCGCCGCAACCCTCACGCTCCAACGCGACCTGCTCCCGCATCGTTTGCGAGGCGGTGTCGCAATCGAGGCGGCCGCGCGCTACGTGCCGGCCGACATGGACCACGGCGTAGGAGGCGACTGGTTCGACGTGATCGGGCTGTCCGGCGCCCGGGTCGCTCTCGTCGTCGGCGATGTGGTCGGCCACGGCATCAACGCCGCAGCCACGATGGGCCGGCTACGGACCGCCGTGCACACCCTCGCGGACATGGATCTACCTCCCCATGAACTGCTCGCGCACCTCGATGACACGGTCCAGCGGGCGAACGAGGAGGACGCCGATACCCCGGACCACCAGGGCCCGGTCGGCGCCACCTGTCTGTACGCCGTCTATGACCCGGTCACCAGGCGGTGCACGATGGCGGGGGCCGGGCACCCTCCGCCGGTGATCATCGACCCGCAGGGCCGGATAAACTTTCCGGACCTGCCGCCCGGGGCACCACTCGGCCTTGGCCTTGGGCCGGTTGCCTTCGAGTCCATGGAACTGGAACTGCCCGAAGGAAGTCTGCTCGGGCTCTACACCGACGGTCTGGTCGAGTCCCGCAACGACGACATCGACGTCGGCCTCCACCGCCTGGGCACCACCCTGGCACAGCCCGGCCGGTCCCTGGAGACCTTGTGCTCCGAAGCGATCGAGACCCTGCCGATCCAGGCACCGGCCGACGACGTCACCTTGCTCCTGGCACGAACCCGCACACTACAACCCGCCCACGTTGCCTCCTGGGACCTGCGGAACGAGCCGGCCGCCGTCCGCACTGCCCGGAACCTGGCCGCCCGTCAGCTCAGCGCCTGGGGGCTGGAGCGCCTCGTACCCCCGGTGGAACTCATCGTCAGTGAACTTGTCACCAACGCCATCCGCTACGGCAAGGGACCCAGCCGCCTCCGGCTCATCCAGCACCACGTGCTGACGTGCGAAGTCTCCGACACCAGCGCCAGCCACCCACGCCCGCGATGTCCCCGCGCCCTGGACGACAACGGCCGCGGCCTCTTCCTTGTCTCTCAGCTGTCCCGCAGGTGGGGGACCCGCTCCGCAACGGACGGCAAGGTCGTCTGGGCCGAACAAGACCTGCCGTCCACACCACGCGAGCCCGCGCTGCCGACCCGGCGATGACTGCTGCTGGTCTCTTGGCCGCCGAAGGCGGGTGCCAGCCCCCACCACATGCACAGAAAGGATTTGAACAATGGATATGAAGGATGCCAACAACGCCTACTCAGCGAGCACCCCCCGAGCGACGACAAGCGGGTGCGATCCTGGCTACGGCGGTACGCCGTACGCCTTCGACGGCCTGGCAGCCGTCGTGCTCGACGACCGCGGCACGGTCGTGCAGTGGACCGGGACAGCCAGGGACCTGACGGGGTTCACCGCCGAGGAAGTGTGCGGGCGCCCCGTACACGAACTCGTGGCCGATCTGCGCCGGCCGCTCCACAAGCCGCAGTCCGGCCAGGTACGGCTGCGACACCGGTGCGGCAACACCATCGATGTCACCTTCCGGGCCACAAAGGTGGACGGCTCGCAAGACGTCCTGGTCCTGGCAGTACCTGCACATCACGTCGCCAACCACGAGCAAGGCGCAGCGCTCCTGCGCGCGCTGACCGCCCAGAACCGCATCATGGTCGCCCTGCACGACACGGAGCTGACCCTTGTGCGGACGAATTCCACGCCCGGCACTGTCAACGGCCGCCGGGTGTGCACGGGCAGCCGACTGGGCGACATGCTGTGCACCAAGGACGCCGAGAACCTCGAGGACGTACTGCGCCGGGTCCTGGCTACGGGCGTCCCGGTGGTCCGCAGGAATCAGCGCGTCAGGTGGCGGCACGATCCCGCGCGCCAGCAGGTCCTGTCGCTGTCGGCTTTCCGTCTGGAGAACGCACAAGGGCATCCCACGGGGGTCGCGGCCCTGTACGTCGATGACAGCGATCAGCTGCGCGCTCGCCGTCATCTGGACCTCACCCGTGAGGTGGCCGAGCATGTCGGGAAATCGTTGAACGTCGTGCGCACCGCGCAGGATCTGGCGAATGTCCTCGTCCCCGCCATCGGCGATCTCGTCTCCGTCGACCTTGCCCAGGCGGTGTTCGAAGGAGAGGAACCTCCCGGGGGCGGTGGGGATCTTCATCTTCGCAACGCTGCCATGGCCCCGGCCGCCGCGCTCTGGCCGGCCGGCATCAAGCCCGGCGGTCTCGTCCCGCCCCTGCCCGACCACCCCCTGTGGCACAGTTTCCGGCAGGGCGAGACGCTCACTCTCAGCCTCGAGGACTACGCTGCTGCGATCGGCGAACCGCGCCTGATCGAGTTCCTTGTCCCGCAAGGCTGCGATTCGGTGATGGTGGCCCCGCTGCACACCCGCGGTCTCACGCTCGGCGACATATCGGTCTGGCGCACCGGCCGATCCGCCCCCTTCACCGACGACGAGGCTGATCTCCTGCGGCAGATCTCCTCCCAGGGCGCGCTGGCCATCGACAACGCCCGCCGCTATACGCGCGAGCACCGTGCGGCTGTGGCGCTGCGGCAGCGTCTTCTTCCCCCGGCCACCACCGACACCGCTGCGGCCGAGACTGCGGGCATCCACCTGCCCGCAGGCGGCGACCCGGCGATCGGCGGCGACTGGTTCGACGCCATCGCCCTGCCCTCTTTGCGGGTAGCCCTTGTCGCCGGAGACGTGGTCGGTCACGGGATACCCGCAACCGCCACCATGGGTCGCCTGCGCACCGCCATCCAAACCCTCGCCGACCTGGAGCTTGAGGCGGACGAGCTACTCGCCCGCATGGCGGACCTGGTCCAGCGTCTCGCGGCCGAAGCGCCGCCCGGCGATCACGACATCGTCGGCGGCACCTGCCTGTACGCGCTCTACGACCCGATCAGCCGAAGCTGCACCATCGCCAGTGCCGGGCACCCGCCCCCCATCGTGGTAAGGCCCGATGGGACCACCGAGGTCGTCAGGATCTGCCCGGGACCGCCCCTGGCCGTCGGCGGCGTGCCGTATGAGAGCACCACGATCAACCTGGATCCGGGCAGCGTCCTCGCGCTCTACACCAACGGCCTGATCGAACGGGACGGCAGCGACATCGACCAGGGCCTGCAGCGCCTGACCGACGCCCTCGCCACAGCCTGCCGACCCGATCGACCCCTGGCCGACACCGGCCGGTCCCTGCTCACCGAACTGGCATACCAGCCACCACGTGACGACGCGGCCCTGTTGCTGGCCCGCACCCGCGCCATCCCACCCGGACACACCGCCGACTGGGAGTTCCCGGCCGCCCCGTCCGCCGTCTCCAGGGCTCGGGAAACGACGGCTCGCCAGCTGCACACCTGGGGACTGGACGATCTCCTCCTGTCGACCGAGCTCATCGTCAGTGAGCTGCTGACCAACGCCATCCGCTACGCCCACCCACCGGTGCACCTGCGGCTGATCGTCCACGACGACGTCCTGGTGTGCGAGGTCACCGACTCCAGCAGCACCCAGCCCCGACTGCGACATGCCCGCACCACCGACGAGGGAGGACGCGGCCTGTTCCTCATCGCCCAGCTCACCGCCCGCTGGGGCTGCCGTTGCAACGACAACGGCAAGACGATCTGGGCCGAACAACCCATCCCCACAGCTCCTGACGACGAGCCAGCATCATCATGATCCGGACCTCCGTGACGATGTACGCGTCGACCGCCTGGAGTTGCCGTCGCGCACAGTTCACTCTGGCGCCGGGGCGAGGCTGGGACTCCCGCCCGTGTGCCGGCGGCTGAGAACCTTCGGCGATCATGCGCTCATATTCTGGAGTCGGCGGAAGAATGCGCGGCTCGGCACGTCGCCCCGGACTGCGGGTCAGGTGTCGGGCCGGGATGCGGCGCGGCGGTATTCGGCGTTGATGCGCTGCGCTTCTGCGAGCTGGTCTTCGAGAATGACGATGCGGCAGGCGGCCTCGATGGGCATCCCCTGGTCGACAAGTTCCCGGGCGCGGGCGGCGATGCGCAACTGGTAGCGGGAGTAGCGGCGATGGCCGCCCTCGGAGCGGAGCGGGGTGATCAGGCGGGCCTCGCCGATGGCGCGCAGGAAACCCTGGGTGGTGCCGAGCATCTCGGCGGCCCGGCCCATCGTGTAGGCGGGGTAGTCGTCGTCGTCGAGCCGGCTGAACGAGTCGTCTGCTGTCATTGCACCTCTCTGCGAAAGCGCGCGGGGGGCCCTGGTGCCGTATGGCACCAGGGCCCCGAAGGAACTGCTA